>CALGIH010000215.1 GCA_937916035.1 uncultured Lacinutrix sp. | reverse complement strand
TGCTAAAAAACTTTAGCAATACATGTTTTTGTTGTCTAGAAAGCATGATGTTTTATTTAGAAGCTGTAAACCACTTCTAGTTTATAATCTGAAAGTGATTTTTGCGCTCGGTCCATATCTTCAGCAAAACCAAGAATATAACCACCACCTCCTGAGCCGCAAAGCTTAAGATAATAGTCGTTAGTTTCGATTCCCTTTTTCCATAATTCATGAAATTGATTTGGAATCATTGGTTTAAAATGGTTTAAAACTACTTTAGATAATTTTTTGGTGTTACCAAATAGTGACTTGATGTCGCCTGTTAAGAAATCGTCTACACAAGCATCAGTATGCTTAATAAATTGATTTTTTACCATTTTACGGAAACCTTCTTGTTTCATCTTCTCCATAAAAATACCAACCATTGGAGCTGTTTCTCCAATAATTCCACTATCTAATAAAAATACAGCGCCTTTCCCAGTACTTTGCTGCGAAGGAATTCCTGTAGCTTCAATATTGTCTTTAGAATTAATAAGAATTGGAATACTTAAGTAACTATTTAAAGGATCTAAGCCAGACGATTTTCCGTGGAAAAAAGATTCCATTTCAGAAAAAATCGTTTTTAATTTTAGTAGTTTTTCACGAGTAAGATTCTCTAAAACTGTGATTTTATCTTGAGCATATTTGTCATAAATAGCAGCAACAAGAGCACCACTACTTCCAACGCCATATCCTTGCGGAATTGAGGAATCAAAATGCATCCCAGCATTAACATCTGTTTTTAGAGTTTCAAAATCGAAAGAGACTAACTCAACATCTATAGTCTCAAGATGCTTAATAAAAGTCTTTAAATTTTGATTGGACTTTATTGCTTCTTCAGACGGGTTTTCATCCATCTTTAATGCACCATTATAAAAATTATAGGGAATAGATAATCCCTTAGAATCTTTGATAATACCATACTCACCAAAGAGTAATATTTTTGAGTAAAAAAGTGGGCCTTTCATAAAATTTTAAATCGGTAATTGTTTAGCACCAAATCCAATTCTATCACAAATATAGTGACCATTTTGACAATACACAACTAACTCACTACTAATGAATTCATAAATCGCCTTTGCTTCGCTCTCAGGATACAAAATATGAACGTTTGCACCAGCGTCTAAAGTAAAACAAATATGCAATCCTGTTTCTTGTCTGAAATTCCAAATTTTATTGATAATTTCGAGTGTATTAGGTTTCATTAAAATGAAATAAGGCATGCTTGTCATCATCATTCCATGCAGCGTTAAGGCTTCGCTTTCAATAATTTCTATGAATGATTTTAAATCACCCTCTCTAAAAATGTTTATCAACTTTGAAAGATTTTCATGAGCTTGAGCAAAACGTTGCTCTGCAAAAGGATGGTTATGCATTAAATCATGACCAACTGTACTGCTTACTTGCTTTTCTCCTTTATCAACTAGAAGAATAGTGTCCTGATAGTTTTTAAAGTTGTCATGTACTTTAAATGGATATTTTACACCAAATAAATCTGAACTTCCAGTAATTTCTTTATGTTTTCCCCAAACAATTAAGTCGCCTTCAATACTTCTGCATGCGCTACCTGAACCCAATCGAGCTAAAAATGATGCTTTTTGATTGAAAAATACATCTGTAATTTCAGAATTTAATTGTTTCTCAATACTCATTAAGCATAAAGCCAAAGCACTCATTCCTGAAGCCGACGATGCTATTCCAGAACTATGTGGAAATGTATTTGAAGTCTCTATTTTAAAATGATAATCTCTTAAAAAAGGCAAATATTGCTCTACACGTTTAAAAAATGTTTCGATTTTTGGTTTGAAATCATCTTTTTTGGCTCCATCGAGATATACGTCAAAAGAGAAGTCGTTTTTGTTTTCTTTTTTTGAATAGGCTAATTTTGTTGTTGTTTTACAAGCATCTAACGTAAAACTTATAGAAGGGTTGGCCGGAATTTGATTCTTCTTTTTACCCCAATATTTTACTAGAGCAATGTTACTTGGTGATGACCAAGTGAAGCTTCCTGACTCTAATGAATTTAAATATTTATTTAGGATAAAATCTTGTTCTGTCATTTACTATTTTTCTTCTGACAAAGATAACAACTTTACCATTGTGTTATAGTTTCTTGCTGTTACAAAAGTTTTAAGTTTTCTCTCAAAAAAATTCGCATTGAATTTAGCTTGACCAAAACCCTTTTCACAGAAAAAATAAATACAATCTTTAAGGATTTTATATTCTTCACCTTCATACACTTTTTCTGAAGCTACTTTAACCAAATCGTCTTCTGGTGTGTTGCGTAACAGCATAAAATAGCTAGCTTTCTTTTTTTCTTCTGAAAATGGAGAATCATTAAAAATGCGCTTCAAATCAGATCTTGTTTTTACCAGAACAGATATCTCAAATCCAAAATGGTCCATAATGGACTCTTGTATATTCTTTTCTATTACTGAAATATCACTTTTAGAAGATTGCAGGATCACATTTCCACTTTGAATATAGGTTTGCACATTTTCAAACCCAGATTTAGTTAATAATTCACGTAAATCTGCCATTGGAACTTTTTTATGACCTCCAACATTAATGCCTTTTAGTAATGCAATGTATGTTTTCATTCTGAAATTGATTTAGCCACAATATAAGCTCCTGTCCAGGCATTCTGAAAGTTAAATCCTCCAGTTACAGCATCTACATTTATAATCTCTCCAGCAAAATACAAATTGCTGTGCAATTTACTTTCAAAGGTTTTAAAATTGATTTCTTTTAAATCTATTCCTCCAGCTGTGACGAATTCTTCTTTAAATGTGCTTTTTCCATCAACTTTAAAAACAGCTTGTGTTAGTTGTGAAGCTAAATTTTCTAATTGTTGTCGGTTTAAATCTGCCCATCGCGTTTCTTTATCCATATCTGAAGCTACAACCAGTTTATGCCATAAACGCTTTGGCAACTCAAATTGGGTAGATTTAAAAACTGATTTCTTTGCTAATTCGTGTTTTAGTTCTTTCAACAAATCCAAACAATCATCGAATGCTTGTCTGATAAAATCAACTTCAATCTCAAAGTTATAATTTCGTTTTGCCAATTCTATCGCTCCAAAAGCAGATAGTTTTAAAATGGATGGAGCGCTCATGCCAACATGTGTAATCAATAAAGGTCCTTCGCTCCATAAATCGGTTCCTAAAACTTTAATCTCAACATTTAAAGCCACAACTCCAGGAATATCTTTGATGCGTTCGTCTTTTATATCGAAAGTAAATAGTGATGGAACAGGTTGTGAAATGGTGTGTCCTAAATTTTCAAGTAACTTCCAGATTTTAGGATTACTCCCTGTGGCTATGAGTAGTTTTTCTGCAGAAAAATCGCCTTGAGAAGCTTCCAAATTCCATAGGTTTTCTTCCTTTTGAATGGATTTTACAGAATGATTATACAACACCTCTACCTTATGTTTTTTAGCTTCGTTTAAAAAACAATCAATAATAGTTTGTGATGAATTTGATATAGGAAACATTCTACCATCTTCTTCAATCTTCAACTCCACTCCTCGTTTTTCAAACCACTCAATGGTGTCTCCAGTCATAAACTGATGAAAAGGCCCTAATAATTCTTTTTCACCTCGTGGGTAATTGAGTACTAATTCTGAAGGAATAAATTCGGCATGTGCAACATTACATCGTCCTCCACCTGAAATTCTAACTTTTTGTAAGCCTTCTTTACCACGTTCTAAAATGGCAACCTTTAACTTCGGATTTTGCTCAGCAATATTGATCGCTGCAAAAAATCCAGCAGCTCCACCTCCAACCACAATGACGTCTTTTTTTATCATAATCTATCTGGAAAATCTGAGAGGATCGCATCAACATTATACCTTTTCATGCGTTTTATTTCATCAACATCATTAACCGTCCAAACATTAACTTTATAGCCCAAATTTTGTGCTTTTTGCACATTAGTTTTAGTCACAATTGCTGCATTGGGATGAATTGCAATCGCGCTAATTGTTTTAGCAAACTCTATTGCATCGTCTATGTTCGCTTTAGTTAAAACTCCTAATGGTATGTTTTTGTCTAGATTAAAAACAGCTTCCAACTCATGATGTTGAAAACTTGATACTATAAAATTATTATAATTCCAGCCTTTATTTTGAATATAATACTGAATTATTTCAACACTTTTTGATGCTGTATTTTTTCCTTTAATCTCAATATTGAGGAGATAATTTTTATCAATTAGGTTCAAAACTTCTTCTAGTGTTGGGATTTGAAATTCGTTGGCTACTTTCAATTCTTTTAATTCCGAAAGCGACAATTTACTTACTTCTCCTGTACCATTAGTCATTCTATCCAAAGTAAAATCATGGAATACAACCAGTTCTCCTGAAGCGCATAAATGCACGTCTATTTCGATCCCATCTACAACAAAATCTAGTGCTTTTTGAATGGATTCAATTGTGTTTTCGGCAACATAACCTTTGGCTCCGCGATGTCCCATTTTTAGAATTTCATGTTTCATTATTAATTATTAGGTCTCATTAAACCTTCTTGTGCCACTGATGCAATTAATTCTCCTTCTCTTGTATAAATATGACCTCTAGCAAAACCTCTAGCATTAGATGCATTTGGAGATTCGATAGAAAAAAGCAACCAATCGTTAAAATCAAAATCTCTAAAATACCACATAGAATGATCTAAACTTGCAGTTTGCGTGTTGCCAAAATGTGCTAAACTAGCATGAGGGTTTAACGCTGACGCCAAAATATTATAGTCAGAAATATAGGTCAAAATTTGCTGCTTAGTTGCTAGGTCTAAATCTTTCATCTCCCCTTTTAATTTAAACCAAACATCATTAAATGGTGGTAAATCTTTTCGCTCTAATGGATTTATAATTTCTGTAGGCTTAAACTCTACTGGTCGTTCAATTTCTAAAAAAGATTTCACATGTTTAGGTAAAAAATCACCAAATTGATGGTATATGTCTGACCAACTTAACAATTCTTCAGGTTGTTTTATATCAGGTTTCATTGTCATTTGATGGCTATAACCCTTTTCCATTTTATGAAACGATGCAGATAAAATAAAAATAGTGGTTTCTTTTTGATGTGCTGTTACTCTTCTCACAGAAAAACTCCCTCCATCTCTTACAATACTTACATTATATGTTATTGGTAATTCTAAATTTCCTGCTTCTAAAAAATAGGAATGCATAGAGTGTAAAACTCTTCCATTGGTGATTGTTCTAGATGCTGCATTAATGGCTTGTGCCAGCACTTGACCTCCAAAAACATTTGGGCTACCAACTGTTTTACTTATTCCATTAAACTCATTTTCTTTTATCTTTTCTAATATTAAAAGATTGAGTAAATCATCAACTGACGTCATAAAACTATATTGTGTTATTATTCATCAAAACTATTAAAATCAGAACTGGCTATCTATAATATTCTTCAAATAGTTTATGATTTTTAATTTAAGTTATTATATTGGTTTCTACACTTAAAAACTATGATTTTACAAATTCGCTTATTAATTATTATCTCTTTTGCCTTGGTGTCTTGCAACACTGGGAATTTAACAGTTGTTACAGATTTACCAAGAACATTAAGTGAAGCTTCAGGTATTGAAAAAGCGAACAACTCTGCTTTAATTTGAATGATAAATGATAGTGATAACAAATCTATTTTATGTGGTTTGGATTCTCTTGGACCATTAAAAAACAAGTAAATATTAAAGCAAAAAACCATGATTGGGAAGACTTAGCTTCAGACAAGTCTGGTAATTTATATATTGGTGATTTTGGAAATAATGAAAACAAGCGCAAAAACCTTGTGATTTTAAAAGTGATGAATGATTCGCTTAAATCCTCAGGAGGTATTGATGTTTTGGAAATTTCATTTTTTTATTCTGAACAGAAACAATTTCCACCTGTAAAAAACAAAATGCATTTTGATTGTGAAGCCTTTTTTCATTATAATGATAACCCCCGTTGGGTGCAATTATTTAGACTTTTCTCTAGTTCTTCCTTACTTGGATTTCGAAGTTTCTTACTACCAATTGTTATTGTCGGAAAATTAAGTTTCTCACTTTCATATAATCCTTTTAATTCCTGAGCGAAACCTTCATTTTTTTCAACATATAAAAACGTGAAATCAACATTTTTATCTTTTAAAAACTCTTGATAGTATTTCGTTTTATGGCATCTTTCGGTGCCATAAATTTTAATTTTTGATGTCATTTCATTTCAACTTATCAGCATTAAGTTTGCGAAGCTTCGCCAATTTCGGTGTAATCACAAAACTACAGTAACCCTGTTGTTGATTATTTCTATAGTAATCTTGATGCTCTTTTTCAGCTTCATAAAAAACATCTAAAGGCGATATTTCTGTTACTACAGGGTTCTCATAATAAGGAGTAACCTCTTTTACAACAACTTCAGCAATTTCTTTCTGTTCTTTATTATGAAAATAAATAACAGAACGATATTGTGTTCCTCTATCTGCGCCTTGTCTATTCAAGGTAGTAGGATCATGTGTGGTCATAAAAATGACTAAAATATCTTCATATGATATTACATTTGCATCAAAAGTGACTTGAACAACTTCGGCATGACCAGTTAGGCCAGAACAGATTTCACGATACGTTGGTTTACCTGGAACACTTCCTCCAGAATATCCAGAAATCACTTTTTCTACACCCTTAACTTCTTGAATCACCGCTTCTGTACACCAAAAGCAGCCTCCTCCAAATGTTGCTAATTGGAAGTTTTTACTTGCCATGCGCAACCTCCTTGTTTAATTGCATAGATTCCGAATTAATGCAATAACGCAATCCGCTTGGTTCTGGCCCATCAGGAAACACATGTCCTAAATGACCATCACATGTATTGCACATTACCTCAACGCGAACCATCCCAAAACTTGAATCTTTTTCATGTTTAATCGCGTTCTCTTTTATTGGTTGTGTAAAACTTGGCCAACCAGAACTAGAACTGAATTTAATGGTGGAATCGAATAACGGTGCATTACAACACACACAATTGTATTGACCTTCATCATGAATACTACAGAGCGCTCCACTATGTGGTGCTTCTGTTCCTTTTTGTCTTGTGATTCTAAATTGCTCTGGAGTTAACTGAGCTCTCCATTCATCATCTGATTTTACAACACGTCTGTCTGGAGTTGGATTTCCTTTTACAGAAAAATTGATTATTTCTTTCCAAGTAAGCATATTTTTGTTTCCTTTTTTTTAGTTAATAACTGTTCTTTTCAACATAAATATAGTCGAAATATCCTTTAAATCATTACAAATACATTTATATGGAAAATCTGAAAGTAGTTATAAAATTTACGACAAATATCCTTGTTAAATAAAGTTTAGTATTTTTACTTAAAATCAGATTATTAATTATGGATAACCTAATTGCTGAAACCGAAAAATTTGCAGTTCAATTATTAAATGATAAGCGTTTTGGTTTTTATTTGAACTCATAAAAATCTTATTTAATGTTGAATACTTAGTGTTTTAAATTCGATTTCTAAAGAAAGACAAAGTATCGAAAATATGTTTCTTTTTATTGGCGAAATTGATGCTGGATAATAAGTTTGTCTATCATAATTTGGCACATACACAACGGGTCGTTGAAAAGGCGAACGAGCTTGCAGAACTTGCAAAGTTAAGTGAACTTGAAAAAAAATATCTCGCCCTCAGTGCATGGTTGCACGATACAGGTTATACAAAACAGATTGAAAATCATGAAGATGAAAGTGCAAAAATTGCATCTACATTTTTAACAGAACAAGGCTGCTCTAAAGATGATATTTATCCTGTTTGTAATTTAATTTTAGCAACTAAAATATATCATGAGCCAACAAATCAATTAGAAAAAATTATTCGTGATGCAGATTGTGCTCATATTGGCAGTAAAAATTATATAGATATTTCAGAGCTTTTAAGAAAAGAATAGGAATTAACATGTGACAAAAGTTTGACTGAGGCTGAATGGTTAGCTGAAAACATCAACTTTCTATCTTCTAAACACAGATTTTACACTAATGAAGCTTCTTCAATTTGGGATAATGGAAAGGGAAAGAATTTATCACGATTATTAAAAGTGCAAAAAAATATTGCTCGAAAGCTCAAAATTAAAACAGAAAAAAGCGGAATTAAAATAAAATTGAATTACCTGAACGTGGCATAGAAACTATGTTTAGAGTAGCGCTTAGAAATCACATTACATTAAGCGATATTGCAGATACTAAGGCGAATATCCTATTGTCTGTAAATGCCATTATTATTTCTTTAGTCTTATCCAATTTAGTATCCAAATTAGATAACCCAACGAATGATTACCTTATTTTACCAACAGCAGTTTTTACATTATTTACAGTAGCTTCCATTGTATTATCAGTATTAGCAACACGACCAAATGTTACTAAAGGGAAGTTTAGCAAACAAGATGTCGCTGACAAAAAAGTGAATTTATTATTTTTTGGAAATTTCCATAAAATGAAGCTTAACGAATTTGAATGGGTAATGGGAGAAATGATGAAAGACAGAGATTATTTATATGGCTCACTTACAAAAGATTTATACTTTCTTGACATCTTCACTTTTAAAGATTTTAGAAGTGCCAAAAACAACTCTACAGTAAATGTGTTCCTTGACTAAGTTCAACAAAATAAACAGAGCAATCAAAACCAAATTTGTATTTGTATAATTCAGTAGTTTTTTTAGAGAAATCCTGAGCTTTTTCAGATTTAACGAGATTAATTGTGCAACCACCAAAACCTCCTCCCATCATTCTAGACCCAAGAACATCAGTATTAACTTTTGCTTGTTCAACTAAAAAATCGAGTTCTTTACAACTTACTTCATATTGATGTTGTAAACCATAATGAGATTCAAACAATAATTTACCAAGAGCAATTATGTTGTTGTTTTTCAACTGCTCTGCCGCTTCAAGCACTCTTCTATTTTCTTGAACTACGTACAGCGCTTTCTGATATTCTGATTCTAAGATTTGATTTTCAATTTTGCTCAAGTCAGACTCGTTTGCATCACGTAAAGCATCAAGGTTTAAAAGTTTAGCCACTTTTTCGCAAACCAGGCGTCTATAATTATAAGCAGCATCAACCAAAGTATGCTTTACATTTGTATTGATTAAGACAATCTGGTAACCTTCAAAATCAACTTTGAATGGCGTTTCTTCAAGTGTTTTACAATCTAATAATAATTATAACCCTCGTTCTAACATTTTTTTGTAACCCCAACAAATCACCGAGCAAATTTTTTACTCTGAATTATACCAAAGAAATTGACGAAGGTAATTTCAAAAAATCCCTTC
>CALGIH010000214.1 GCA_937916035.1 uncultured Lacinutrix sp. | reverse complement strand
GCTGACACAAAGCTACAGCACTTTCATCACGATTTCCTGAACCGATTAAAATAGCGACTAGCTCGGAATCACTCAATGAAGCCTTACCTTTGTCGCGTAATTTTTCTCTAGGTTGGTCGTCTTGACTCCAGTTTTTTATTGAAAATGAAGATGGTTTTTCACTCATTCGTAAAACCTCTATAATTATATAGTTTTTAAATTTACATAAAGAAAACTAAAAATTCACAAAGTAGGTTCTCCTCTGTCCAAAATCTCTAAAATAAACCAACAGAGAAAAAATAAATATCGTAATTTTATAACTCAAAAATCCCTCATTAAAAATATAACGGAATTGAAATATCCACCACCACACCACCAAGATCACGAATTCAAACATATGATTGAAGTTATTAAAGCCTATCCTTTAGCAACTGTTATTTCTGTAAAAGACAATGTTCCTTTGGTAACACATATGCCTTTAATTTATAGAGAAGCAGACGGAAAACTTATTGGTCATATTGATATTTATAATCCGCAAAGAGGATTAATGAAAGACGATAAGGATGTCACTATTATTTTCTCTGGTCCTCAATGCTATATTTCACCAACTGTTTACACCACTACTCAATTACCAACTTGGAATTATATAAAAGTACATTTAAAAGGCAAGGTGAAAGCTATTGAAAGTAAAGAAGCACTTAAAGAGTCGCTTGTTATTATGACGGAGTTTTTGGAGCAGCCAGACCACAAATATGTTCTTGAAGTTGATAACCCAAGAATGGATGCTAGTTTAGATTATATTAAAATGTTTGAAATCACCATTACTGATTGGGAAGGCAAATTTAAACTCTCACAAGACAAAAAAACTATAGATACCGAAAACGCAAAAGCGGAATTAATTAGAGCCAATCAACAAAGTATTGAAGGCTTTTTAGAAAAGATGTTTTAAGAATTAAGAGCAAAAGAGTTTAATCTGACTACCGAAGCTGACGAAAACATTTATGGTTTAGCCCTTTTTCTAGTTATAGTCCTTGTTGCCAACCCAATTTTGGTGGATCAGCATGTATACTGTCATTATGTTATGGAATTTCAAAATTAGGTTATAGTTCCACTAGTTTATCCCAATCTTCTTTAGTCGCTTTTGACTTTTGATATTCCATCATAATTTTCCAGGTGCCATCCTTAACAAGTAGCGCTTCAAAATTAATATAGTCCATTTTCTTTTTGCCGTCTTGCTCAAACGTATAAAGAAAAACACCAGTTTCATGAGCCGCTTTACTATCTCCTAATCGCTGACTAAATCTAAATTCAACAGAAGATTGTCTTATTCCAGATTTTGTATCTGTAAAATCTTTCTTCCATCGTTTTAAAGCGTCTGTTAACAGATACGCTTTTTTACCTGCACCATCAACCAAAACTCCTTTCACATCGCAAGTCATTATATAGGCTTCAAAATCACCTTCATTTACAGCACGCGAAACTTCAGACCAATAAGTATTCAATTCTGCTAAACGTAAACTATTGTCACTATCCGCACTTTGAGCGAATATAGAAAGAGAGTTAAACGCAACTATTAAAATTAAGCTGATTATGTTTTTCATATTTTTATTTAGTTTAGACTCTGTAATAAATATAGAATCAAGATGATATGAATTAGTTTTAAAATAAATTCCTGCATACA
>CALGIH010000213.1 GCA_937916035.1 uncultured Lacinutrix sp. | reverse complement strand
GAAAATGTAAAGCAATCGCGTTCTCAAGGCGGAACACGTTTCCCAAGAACAAGAATGGGTGTTGAACAAATGTTCGTAGATTACTTTACAAGAGCTAAAGAATACGAAGTCAAAAAGAAAAGTGGACAACCTTTCAGAAAAGATATTGAAATGGAAACGCTTGTTGAGATCATGAATGGCGAACGTTTTGTTAGCTGTCATTCTTATGTGCAAACTGAAATTAATATGATGATGAAAGTAGCCGAAAGATTCGGATTTAAAATGAACACATTCACGCACATTTTAGAAGGTTATAAAGTTGCAGACATTATGAAAGAACATGGTGTAGGTGCTTCAACTTTTAGTGACTGGTGGGCTTATAAATACGAAGTTAATGATGCTATTCCTTATAATGCTTCAATTATGCATAACGTTGGTATTACTACTGCAATCAATAGTGATGATGCCGAAATGTCAAGACGCTTAAATCAAGAAGCTGCTAAAACAGTTAAATATGGTGGTGTAAGTGAAGAAGAAGCTTGGAAAATGGTAACATTAAATCCTGCTAAGCTGTTACATATTGATAATCGTGTTGGTAGCATAAAAGTAGGTAAAGATGCTGATGTTGTATTGTGGAGTGACCATCCATTATCAGTCTATGCGAAAGCTGAAAAAACAATGATTGAAGGTGCTACTTATTTCGATATTGAAAAAGACAAGCAAATGCGTACTAAAATTAAACAAGAACGTAATGAGCTTATGGCAATGATGCTTCAAGAGAAAAATAAAGGCATGAAAACACAACCAATTAAAGTAGACGAAAAGCAACAGCTTCATTGTGATTCAATGGACTAAAAACATAGAGAAATTATGAAAAACATAAAATATATATACTCAGTTTTAATGTTATGTTGCACACTTACGTTTGCGCAACAAACACCTGCTGACAAGCAAACTGAAGCCATAACCATTACAGGAGCAACAATTCATGTTGGAGATGGTACAGTAATAGAAAATGGAACTGTCGTGTTTGAAAATGGAAAAATTGAAGCAGTAGGTAATTCAAGTATTGCTTCAAAAGGCAAAGTTATTGATGCTTCAGGAAAACATATGTATCCAGGTTTTATTGGTGCAAACACCAATTTAGGATTGGTAGAAGTTGATGCTGTAAACGCAAGTAATGATCAAGCTGAAATGGGAAGTATGATACCTCATGTGCGCAGTTTAATTGCTTACAATGCAGAATCTAAAGTCATTGAATCTATGAGACCTAATGGTATTTTAACAGCACAAGTATCTCCAAATGGAGGGCGAATTTCCGGAACCTCTTCCATCATGCAATTGGATGCTTGGAATTGGGAAGATGCAGCCTTAAAAATTGATGATGGTGTACATTTAAATTGGCCAAGTAGTTTTTCTCGAGGTAGTTGGTGGCTTGGAGAACCTAGAGGTTTAAAACCTAATGAGAACTATGCCAAACAAGTAGATGAGATTGTAAGTTTTGTAAAAGAAAGTAAAGCATACTTGAATGGTAAACGTCCTACAAAGAATTTGCCTTACGAAGCAATGGAAGGTTTATTTAATGGCAAACAAAAACTATACGTTAATGTGGATGATGAAAAAGGCATTATAGATGCAGTAACTTTTGCTCGTGATAATGGTATGAGTATGGTTGTAGTTGGTGGCTATCAAGCATATTTAGTTACCGGATTGTTAAAAAGCAACAATGTTCCTGTATTAATAGATCACACCCAAAGTTTGCCAAAAACAGATGATGAAGATTATGATTTACCTTACAAGAATCCTAAATTATTAGCTGACGCAGGAGTATTGGTTGGTATACATACTGGAAATAACTCTAACTTCCAGACACGTAACTTACCGTTTTATGCTGGACAAGTAGTTGGTCAAGGCATGAGTAAAGAAGATGCTTTAAAATTAATCACGTCTAATATTGCTAAAATATTAGGTATTGATGACCAATTAGGAACTATTGAAGTTGGTAAAAACGCAACTCTTTTTATAAGTGAAG
>CALGIH010000212.1 GCA_937916035.1 uncultured Lacinutrix sp. | reverse complement strand
CTGTTATAATCATTATTAGATGTCGATACTTTGAGAATGCACAAATAGCTCTATTGAAGAAAGATGGATTGATTTCATACTATGCGTGATTAGGTTTCTATTATAATCAATAAATAAGAAATATCTTATCATAATAATGAAGATGACGTAGATGTGGAATTTAGATAAATCCTTTTAAAACAAGCCAATAACTTATCAACAAACCCAATATAATATAGGATTTTTCGTTATTTTAGCTAACTTAAAATTTAAAACACATTAAACACTATGATCAATCTTAAACGAATCTCTTTGATGGCTTTTACGACATTAGGATTATTAGCCTTTGTAGCTTGTAAATCTGAAGCAGCATCTGGCGATAAATTAGCAATCGAATTCGAGAAATACACTCTTGAAAATGGGTTGCAAGTGGTTTTGCACCATGATAATTCAGATCCAATAGTATCTTTAGCAATACAATATGGCGTTGGTTCTAACAGAGAAAAAACAGGACGTACTGGTTTTGCTCACCTTTTTGAGCACATGTTATTTCAAGAATCTGAAAATGTGCCACAAGATGAGTTCTTTAAAAAAATTACAGATGCTGGAGGAACACTTAATGGGGGAACTGGAAAAGATGCAACAACCTATTACGAAGTCGTGCCAAAAAATGCTTTAGAAATGGTATTGTGGTTAGAAAGTGACAGAATGGGCTACTTAATTAATACAGTTACTGAAGCTGCTTTTTACAACCAACAAGAAGTCGTACAAAATGAAAAAAGAGAACGAGTAGACAACAACCCTTATGGACATACAAGTTGGGTTTTAGACAAAGCATTGTATCCAGAAAATCATCCTTATAATTGGCAAGTTATAGGAGAATTAGAAGATCTTCAAAGTGCAACCGTTGAGGATGTAAAAGAATTCTACGATAAATTTTATGGACCAAATAACGCAACTTTGGTTTTAGCTGGAGACTTTGAAACAGAAGAAGCTAAGGCTTTAATTGAAAAGTACTTTGGAGAAATTAAGCGTCGTCAAGAAGTTGAACCATTAGAGCCTCAACCAGTGACTTTAACAGAAACAAAAAGATTATATCACGAAGATAATTTTGCTACTGCACCTCAATTAAACATGGTTTGGCCAACTGTAGAAGAATACAATGATGATGCCTATGCGCTGAGTTTTTTAGGTCAATTATTATCACGAGGAAAAAAAGCTCCAATGTATAAGATTCTTGTAGAAGAAAAAGAGCTTACCTCTAGAGTTGGAATTTATAATAGTGCACAAGAGATAGCAGGAGAATTACATATTAGTGTCACAGCAAACTCAGGTAAAAATTTAGCAGATGTAGAAGCTGCTATTTTTGAAGGTTTTGCAAAATTTGAAGAAGAAGGTATCACAGATGCAGATGTAGAGCGTCTTAAAGCAGGTGAAGAGACTGATTTTTATAACGGAATTAGTAGTATTCTTGGTAAATCGTTCCAATTGGCAGGATACAATATGTCTACTGGAGATCCAGGATTTATTACTAAAGATATTGAAAACATCAAAGCAGTAACAAAGGAGGATGTTATTAGAGTTTACAATACATACATTAAAGACAAACCTTTTGTTTTAACTAGCTTTGTTCCTAAGGGAAAGTTAGAATTAGCAGCAAAAGATTGTGTTCTTGCTGCAGTTGTTGAAGAAGAAATTAAGGACAATGTTGTTGTTGAGGTTGTTGAGCGTAATAGTGAAGTTGTAAAAACACCATCTAGTTTTGATCGTTCTATTGAGCCTACTCAAGGCCCTTCTCCTAAATTAAACATTCCAGAATCATGGACGGCAGATTTGTCTAATGAAATGAAAGTATTTGGTATTGAACAAACTGAATTGCCATTGGTAAACTTTAGTTTAGTTATTGATGGTGGTCACTTATTAGATTCTTTTGATAAAATAGGTGTGGCTAATTTGATGACTGATATCATGATGGAAGGTACTGCGACCAAAACGCCTCAAGAATTAGAAGAAGCTATTGAACTTTTAGGTGCAAGTATTAGAATGTTTACTAGTGATGAAGCTATTACTGTTTCTGGTAACACATTAGTTAGAAACTTTGATAAAACCATGGATTTGGTTGAAGAAATTTTGCTGCAACCACGTTGGGATGAAAAAGAATTAGAACGCATCAAGTTA
>CALGIH010000211.1 GCA_937916035.1 uncultured Lacinutrix sp. | reverse complement strand
TAAAGAGGGAGACTAACGTCTGCTTTCTTTAATTCTTGCTCTTTTACCAGTAAGTCCTCTAAAGTAGAATATTCTTGCTCTACGAACTTTACCTTTTTTGTTTATTTCAATCTTTTGTAATGCTGGTAAGTTTAATGGGAAGATACGCTCTACACCAATAGCTCCAGACATTTTTCTAATTGTAAAAGTTTCAGAACTTCCTGTTCCTCTACGTTGTAAAACTACTCCTCTAAAGAACTGCGTACGTACTTTTTCGCCTTCTCTAATTTCGTAGAATACTGTAATTGTGTCACCAGCTCCAAATACTGGTAAGTCTTTTCTTGTTACAAATTCGTCTTGTACAAATTTTATTAAAGATTCCATGTTAATCTTTTTAATAGTTCATTCGAAACAACATTCACGATTCTCGCCAGAGGTTAACCCGAAATTGGCTGCAAAAATAAGTATTAATTATAAATGAGCAATGTTTTATCTGCTTTTTTTGGTGTTCCCTTTTGGAAGGCAAAAGGTCAGGCTATACGCTATATCTTTTGTTCAACAAAAGGATGTCGCTGCTATCCTTAACATATAACCACCTCGTCTTTCAATTTTATCAAATTGAAATCCACTCCTCCTTTAAAAGGAGGAGAGTTGCTAGGTTAATCTTCCAACAAATCTGGTCGCCTTTCTTTAGTGCGTTGATAGGCTTGTTCTTCACGCCATTTTTCTATTTCAGGGAAATTACCACTAAACAATACTGGCGGAACTTTCCAACCTTTATATTCACGTGGTTTTGTGTAAATAGGTGGTGCTAACAAATTGTCTTGAAAGCTATCTGTCAATGCAGAAGTTTCATTTCCTAGCACTCCAGGAATTAAACGGATGACTGCATCACACAATACTGCCGCTCCCAACTCACCACCAGACAATACATAATCACCAATGGAAATTTCTCTGGTGATGAAATGGTCTCGTACACGTTGGTCTATTCCTTTATAATGACCACATAGTATAATAATGTTTTCTTTTAATGAGATTTGGTTGGCAATGCCTTGCTTTAGTGTTTCACCATCAGGAGTCATATAGATCACTTCATCATATTTACGTTCTGACTTTAGCTTACTTATGCACTTATCAATTGGTTCTACCATCATCACCATACCTGCGCCACCACCAAATTGAGTATCATCAATAGATTTGTGATTGTCTGTAGTGAAATCTCGTAAATTATGAAAATGCACACTTACCAAACCAGCCTCAATGGCACGTTTTAAAATAGAAGCCTCAAATGGACTTTTTAGTAATTCTGGTAAAACGGTTATGATGTCTATTCGCATAGTGCAAAGATGCAATTATTCTTTTTGAAAGAAAAGTGTTGATTTGGGAGTTTAGCTTAACTTTTAATGTGTATGAAATCGTTTTAATGTTTTATACACTACGTTAAGCGAAGTTAGCTTTTTTTAAGCTGTAAATCAATACGTAATACTACGTATTTGGGTTGTTATAACTTACAAAAACTTCAAATTTTTGAGCTTGTTTTAAAGAAAATTCTATCTGTGGTGTATTAGAACTGAACAAATTGTTATACTTTTAAACTTCCTTCAAATTTTGCATTTAATTATAAGCCTACAAAAAAATCAGTGTCTTAATCCATAAACATTTATCATGAAAAAATTCATCACTACAGGTATTGCATTATCGGTTTCATTTATTTTTCTTTTAGTTTCTTCTTGTAAAGAAGCTTCTAAAGAAGACGTTAATCAAACGGAAGACGTCAGCCAGACAGAAGCACTTAACAAATGGTTTGATGTTAAATATGAGGAGCAGCTACAAATGAGTCCTCTAGGTCTTACAGCCCAAGGACGAAAAGATCAGTATGGCAAAATTGATGATATGAGTAAGGAAGCAGAGGATAAACAATTAGCTTGGTATACGGAAAGCGTCAATGAATTAAAAGAAAATTTTGATTATGATACTCTTAATGATACAGATCAAACTTCTTATGATTTGTGGATGTATCAGTATGAAACTTTAAAAGAAGGTTTTGCATATAGAGATATGGATTATGTTTTTGATCAAATGCGAGGGTTGCATGCTCAGCTCCCAACTTATTTGATTAATTTTCATAAAGTGGACAGTCTTGCTGATATGAACGCTTATATTTCTAGAATTCAAGAATCAGGAAGAGCCATGAATCAATTGGTAGATAGAGCAAAAGAGCAGGCTGCTTTAGGTATTCTTCCTCCAAAATTTGCGTTTGAAACAGTTATTAAGCAAACAAAGTCATTAGTAGATGGTACGCCTTTATTAAATGATATGAATGGAAAAATTGATGCACTTATGGCATCTGATAATATAAATTCTGAGCAAGCAGATGATCTTAAAGAACAATCACAAAAAGCGCTTTCAGCTTATTTTAAACCAGCTTATGAAAACCTTTTAGCTTGGTTAGAAACTGAAATTTACAATGCTGAAGCAACACCAACAGGTGTTAGTCGCCATCCAAATGGCAAAGACTTTTACAATTACAGATTAAAGGTTTTTACAACTACAGATCTTACTGCAGATGAAATACATGAAATTGGTCTTAGCGAGGTGGCCCGAATCAAGCAAGAGATGTTGGCGATTAAAGATAAAGTAGGTTTTGAAGGTGATTTAAACGCGTTCTTTAATTTTGTAAATACAGATAAACAGTTTTTCTTTCCGAATACTGATGAGGGTCGCCAAGCATACCTTGATGAATCCACAAAATATTTAGATGACTTAACTGAAAAATTACCAGATTATTTCGGGATTCTGCCTAAAGCAAAATTAGAGGTAAGGCGAGTAGAGGCTTTTAGAGAACAAGATGGCGCTCCACAACATTATTCAGCAGGAGCACCAGATGGATCTAGATCAGGAACTTATTATGCGCATCTATCTGATATGAATGCGATGCCTAAAACAACAATGGAAGGTGTCGCTTATCATGAAGGTAATCCTGGGCATCATATGCAAATTTCGATAGCCCAAGAGTTAGAGTCTGTTCCTAAGTTTAGAACACAAGCAGGATTTAGTGTTTACAGCGAGGGTTGGGGATTATACTCAGAGACTTTGGCAAAAGAAATGGGTGGTTACCAAAACCCTTATTACGACTTTGGACGTTTGGTAAACGAAATATGGAGAGCCATTCGTTTGGTGGTTGATACTGGATTACATTCAAAAGGTTGGACAGAAGCTGAAGCCATAAAGTACTTCGCAGAGAATTCTTCGATTGCAAAGGGAGCAATAAAAGCAGAAGTACAGCGCTATATGGTAATGCCAGGTCAAGCTACTTCTTATAAAATAGGAATGCTCAAAATTCAAGAATTACGACAAAAAGCGGAAGATGAATTGGGAGACAAATTTGATATTAAAGGATTCCATGATACCATTCTGGGAAGTGGTGCTTTACCATTGGAGTTATTAGAACGCAGAGTGAATGCTTGGATAAATTCTCAAAAGGGAATAGAAGAATTAAAGTTGTAAGAAATTCACTAAGTGTTCTTCCAAAAGAAATGCAAATCTGGATCTTTTACAAAGCCCAAACGCTCGTATAAATGTTGTGCAGGATTGCTATGGGCTGTTTGTATTGCCACGCCTTTATAATTAAGTGTTTTGCATAATTGTTTGACTTTATCTATTAGTAAATTACCAATGCCTTGGCTTCGGTAATTGTCCTCAACATACAAGTCGTTCAACAAAAACAGAGGCGCATGCTCACTGATGAAAACAAAGGATAGAGTTGTGTAAAGCCTATAGCGTTTTCGTCATCATAAGCGATGTAAATGATGGACTCTCGGTTTTGAATGCGATTGGTTAAAAAGGTTTTGGCTTTGACATAGTCTGATGTTTGACTATAAAGAATACGATAACCATCAAATAGAGGAATCAAATCTGGGAGGTGCTGAAGTTCTGCTTTTATAATGTGCATTGGTATAAATAATAAAATCCGTAAGAAATTTACGGATTTTATATTATACGTCGATATGCTCGGTGAGACATTTCGATATTTTATTAGCTTAGGCTTTATATTACTCCTTTTGTTTGTTTAATTCGTCTTGTAATTGACGTCTTACTTTTTGCTCTCGCTCTAAGGCTGAACGTCTGTGTTCTTCAAATTCTTCTTCGGTTTCAGCAAGAGTTTTCTTAGTCGCTCTAGTAACAGAATTACTAGTTTTAAATTTGAAAATAAAGATTAACAGTAAGGTTAATAAACCACCAATGATGGTCCACATTAATATGTTATAACTTGTTTTGCTCATAGGTAAACCAAGCAACGACATGTTGTTTTTTTCTAAATTGGTAGCATCAAGCGTAGATTGTGTAGACCCTAAATTGCTTTTTAAACCATTAATCTCTTTTTGCTGAGTTTGTATGGTACTATTAGAATTATCTAATTTTGATTGCAGTGTTTTTAACGAATCAATAGTATGCGCTTGCAAGGTCGTTAGCATATTACGATTTACAGCTTCATACTGTTGTCCAGTAGTGCCTTTAAAATTACCAGATTTTCTAAGGATGTACTCAAATTGGTCGTTGATAGAACCTTCGTTTAAAGATTGAGTTTCGTTGTCTTGTGCGTTGAGTGAGTTAGAGTTCAAAACTAAAGTTAAGGCTAGCACTAAAAATTTTAAAGTTTTCATTTTTTGGTGGTCAATTTGTTAGGTTCGTAAAAAATGTAAACCAATATATTATTAAATTTTTAAGCCTCACAATTTGTAAGGCTTAAAATATCTACGAATGTTATTTTTTTTGGATGCCGTTAATTATTAATAATATGTATAACGTCTTACTTTGGCAATATATTTTGCTAATCTAATTACTTGATGGCTATAACCATATTCATTATCATACCACACATATAAAATAGCATTTTTACCATCTTTTCTTACGATGGTTGCTTTGCTGTCATAAATAGCAGGAGCAGAGCTTCCAATGATATCGCTAGAGACTAATTCATCACTTAGCTCATATTTAATTTGCTCAACCAAATCACCTTCAAGTGCATACTTTTTCATCATGGCATTAATACCGTCAATAGAAGTTGCTTTTTCTAGTTCTAAATTAAGGATAGCTAATGAACCGTTTGGTATAGGAACTCTAATTGCGTTTGAGGTTAATTTACCTTCGAATGATGGTAATGCTTTACTAACAGCACTTCCGGCTCCAGTTTCGGTAATTACCATATTTAATGCAGCCGCTCTACCACGTCTGTATTTTTTATGGAAATTATCAACTAAATTTTGGTCATTTGTATAAGCATGTATGGTTTCTAAGTGTCCACTTTTAACACCATAAGAATCTTCCATTACTTTTAAAATAGGTGTAATTGCATTGGTTGTACATGAAGCGGCTGAGAAAATATCAATTTTATCAGGATCATTTTCACGCTGATTGACTCCATGAACAATATTTGGAACTCCTTTCCCTGGAGCCGTCAATAATACTTTACTAACTCCTTTAGATACTAAATGTCTGCTCAAGGCTTCTTTGTCTCTAAATGCTCCAGTATTATCAATAACCAAGGCATTATCAATTCCGTAAACAGTATAATCAATGTCTTCAGGATTGTTGGCAGAAATGACATTAACCGTTGTGCCATTAATAATAAGCGCACTGTTTTTAAGATCTGTTGTTACAGTACCAGAAAAATCACCATGAACAGAATCGTTACGTAAAAGTGCAGCTCTTTTTTCTAAAACCATTTGATCTATCTCGCCTCTGGTAACAATTGCACGCAAACGCAGCTGATTCCCTTTACCAGTTTTAGTCATTAATTCTCTAGCAACCAAACGACCAATACGTCCAAAACCATAAAGAATAACATCTTTTGGTTGAATATTGCCATTAGCACTTGCACCTTTCAATTTATCTGCAACAAAAGCAGATGCATTGCTATACTTGTCATCTTCTAAATGATACTCATAGGTTAATTTTCCAATGTCTAATTTTGCAGGAGGAAAATCAAAATCTTTGATGGCTTGAGCAATTTCAACCGAGTCAAAAATGGAAATAGGTTTTTGAACAAACTCACCTGCGTATTCATGCAGATTAAGAATTTCACTGACGTTTCTATCAATTAATTGATTTCTAAAAAGCACTAGCTCAATAGATTTATCATACCACAAATCACTGATGATTTTGATGAATTCTACAGTTGCTCTGCGTCTGTCTGCTTGAAAAGCTAATTCCTTTTCATAAGTTTCGTTAAAACCCATTGATTTTAATTTAGTGTGTGTTGTTAAATTTTTTGCAAAAGTAATCTATTTCAAACGTTTTCGTATCCAATTTTTATAAAGAACTCATCTTGCCTTTTTCTATTTCCTAAAAAATGACTGAAATTCGTTGATATTTCGTTACTTTTCTTATGAGTAGTGATGCTATGCCTTTTAAAAAGTGCCTTATCTGAACAAATTTCATCTCATTTTCGGTTAAAAACAAAAAGGAAAGATGGGTTCAAAAAATAAAACCCTCAGATTCAATTTATTGAATGAGGGTTTTCAACAAATAAACACTAAATTATCTAAACCTATAGTTTACTTTTTCACCATTTTCTTTTACAATTTCTATACGCATTGGTTCATATTCTGACCGTTTTTCAATGAGTTGTTCAACTTGCTCAATCGAGTTTACTTTAACACCATTAATTGCTGTTACAATACTTCCTGCTCCAATGCCATCTGCTTTCCATTCGTCTTTATATCTATCACTAAGTTCTGAAATTACGAGTCCATAACTTAAATCGTATTTTTTCAATTCTGTTTTGGTTGCTTTTTTGAGCGTTCCAATCACAGGAATATTGATAGTCATGTTTTTATATAAAGTTACAGGTAACACTTTTTCTTCTCCATTTCTTAAAACCGCTACATTAACAACATCACTAGGTCGTTTGGTACTTAAAAAGCCTTTTAGATCTGCAAATTTTGTGATTTTGGTATTATCAATACGTTTTATT
>CALGIH010000210.1 GCA_937916035.1 uncultured Lacinutrix sp. | reverse complement strand
TTTCGTCATTTAATCTATAAAAAGCAACCTTTAAACTAAAAAAAGTGCATTTCATCTAATATTTGTCAGCTTATTTCAAAATACGCCTATTTTAGTAGAACCATAACATAAGTAGGTTAAGTTCATGGTAGATTTGGGGCAAAAAAAGGTGAACATCTGTTCACCTTTTTTATTTTTATATATTTAAGTATAATACTACTTTGCCAGAGCGTAGCGTTTTTCAACTTCATTCCAGTTAATTACCTTAAAGAAAGCATCAATATAATCTGGACGTCTGTTTTGGTAATTTAAATAATAAGCATGTTCCCAAACATCTAATCCTAATATTGGTGTGCCTCCACAAGTAACTCCTGGCATTAATGGATTGTCTTGATTTGGTGTAGAGCACACTTCAACCTTACCGCCTTTGTGAACACACAGCCAAGCCCAACCTGAACCAAACTGAGTTGCAGCAGCTTTACTAAACGCAGCCTTGAAATCATCAACTGAACCATAAGCAGATTCGATAGCATCTTTTAACTCTCCAGACAAATACCCTTTATCATCTGGATTCATCACTTCCCAAAATAAACTGTGATTATAAAATCCACCACCATTGTTTCTAACAGCAGAATTGCTCATTTCTAAATTTAGAAGAATGTTTTCTATAGATTTTCCTTCTTCATCAGTTCCAGCAATTGCATTATTTAAGTTATTAGTGTAACCTTGATGGTGTTTTGAATGGTGAATTTCCATTGTTCTCGCATCTATATGAGGCTCTAAAGCATCATACGCATATTTTAATTTCGGTAATTCGAAAGCCATAATATTTATGTTTTTATATTAGTAATTAAATTTACCCAAATTTACAATAAAGGATTCTAAATAGTCTTAGTAAGTTATTAAGATTACTTATTTTGGTATAAAATTTTTCTTTATTGAATACTTCATCATTTTACATTTATAATGCCTCTGCTGGAAGTGGAAAAACCTATTCATTAGTAAAGAACTATATAAAGGTTTTACTACAATCTAAACAACGTGAGCCTTTTAAAAATATATTGGCTATTACGTTTACCAATAAAGCCGTTGCAGAAATGAAAGAACGCATCATTGGTGCTTTAAAAGATTTTTCTAATCCTGAAATCATCAATAACAGCAACTCTATGTTTCAAGGGCTTTGTAGTGAGTTGAATATACAGCCTGAAATACTTCACCTAAAATCAAAAGAATTATTATATAGTATTTTAAAAAATTATGCGGCCTTTGATGTGTCTACTATAGATAAGTTTACGCAAAGAATAATCAGAACATTTGCCTTTGATCTTAATTTACCTTTGAATTTTGAGGTTGAATTAGACACAGAGTCTCTTCTTTACAAAGCTGTTGATAATTTAATTTCACGTGCTGGTTCAGATACACAGCTTACTAAACTATTGGTAGAATTTGCTATAGAAAAAACCGACGATGATAAAAGTTGGGACGTCGCTTTTGATTTTAACAAGATTGCTAAACTGCTAGTAAACGAAAACGATATTCCATATTTAGAAACGCTAAAAGACAAAACGTTAGATGATTTTAGCATCTTAAAAAGATATTTAAAAAAAGAATTAAAATCCACAGAAAATAAACTTATAGAAGACGCGCAAGCAGTTATAACACTTATCCAAGAAGCAGGTTTACAGTTTGATGATTTTTTAGGAGGAAGTAGAGCGTATTTGCCTAATTATTTTAAAAAAATAGAAGCACTAACTTTTGATGCTGATTATAGCAGAGCTTGGATCGTTAATTTGGAAGACCAACCATTATATCCAGAAAAATCAACTTCAGAAGATATTAAAAGCATATTAGATACCATTAAACCGGAAATCGTTTTAGCATTTCATAAAACCAAAGAATTGGTTTACCTACATAAATTTCATTCTAATTTTTATAAGAATATTACACCATTATCTGTGCTTAATCTTATAAATCAAGAGCTTAATCTCATCAAAGAAGAAGATAACAAACTATTAATTTCAGAATTCAATACTCTTATAAGTAAAGAAGTAAAAAACCAGCCTGTTCCTTTTATTTACGAACGTATTGGCGAAAAATTTAAGCATTATTTTATTGATGAATTTCAAGATACTTCTCAAATGCAATGGGAAAATTTAATTCCATTAATTGGAAATGCTTTGTCTAGTGAAAACACAAGTGCAATGCTTGTTGGCGATGCAAAGCAAGCTATTTATAGATGGCGTGGAGGAAAAGCTGATCAATTTATAAACTTATACAATAAATCAGAAGATCCATTTCAAATAGATGCTAAACTTAAATATTTAGACACAAATTATAGAAGCGCTGAAGCAATTATAAAATTTAATAATTCATTTTTTCAGCATCTCTCAACCTATGTATTTAGTCGAGAAGATCATGCCCAATTGTATAAAAATAGTAGTCAGAACGTATCTTCAAATCAAAAAGGGTATGTTGATTTGTCTTTCTTAAATATCACAAAAGATGATGATCGTGATGAATTGTACCCAAAGCAAGTGCATTCACAAATTAAAGCGTGTATTAATGCTGGTTATCATTTTAATGATATCTGTATTTTAGTCCGAAAAGCCAAAGAAGGTATCGCTATTGCCAACTATTTAAGCGAACATGATATAGAGATTATTTCATCTGAAACTTTGGCAATAACTCGTTCGCCAGAAGTGAATTTCATAGTTGCTTCTCTCCAGTTTTTAATGAATCCAAGCAACAGCGAATATAGAATTAATGTGTTACAGTTTTTGGCAAGTAAATTATTACCGACAAGCAAACACAAATTTTACTCTGAACGCATCCATCTAAATGTTGATGATTTTTATAAAAGCTTTTATGATTATGGCATAACATTTAATCCTAATGAAGCGCTTCAACTCCCAATCTATGAGTTGGTTGAAACCATCATTTATCAGTTTAAACTAGTTAAAAACTCAGATGCTTATGTTCAATTTCTCTTAAACTTTGTTTTTAATTTTTCAAATAAAAACTCAGTAAGCATCTCAGATTTTTTAACTCATTATGAACAGAAAAAAGAAAAGCTTAAAATAAACTCTTCAGTTGGTAACGCTGTTCAAATTATGACCATTCACAAATCCAAAGGGTTAGAATTTCCTGTGGTAATATTTCCTTATGCAGACTTAGATATTTATAGAGAACTAGAGCCAAAAGTTTGGTTTTCTTTAAATCAAGAAGAATATAAAGGCTTTTCAGAGACACTTTTAAATTACAATAAAGACATTGTAGAGTTTGGAGAGCAAGGATTACATATTTATAATGTACATCAAGCTGAATTAGAATTAGACAACATTAACTTACTTTATGTAGTACTTACCAGAGCAGTTGAGCGATTATACATAATTAGTAGCGTGGGTTTTGACACAAAAGGCAATCTTACAAATAATGAAAAAAAATATTCAGGTTTATTCATTAATTATTTACAACATATTGGTAAATGGGATGATCACGAATTAACCTACTCTTTTGGTGAGGAAGAAAAAGCAAGCATAAAATCAGATTCAAAGAATGCAGCTTCTTTACAAAAATGTTTTATTTCAATTCCTAAAAAAGAGCACAACATCAATATACTAACAAAATCGGGTTTGCTTTGGGACACCTCTCAAAAGGAAGCCATTGAAAAGGGTAATTTAATACACGAAATAATGGCTCAGATTAAAACCAAAGATGATATTGGTATTGCTTTAGATTCGTTTGTGACTTCTGGAATAATAAATAGCGAACAAGAAGAGGAGTTAAATCAACTTTTAAATTCAATTACACTTCACTCAAAATTGAAAGCATATTTTTCAAAAGATGTAATTATTTATAATGAACGAGATATCATTACAAACAACGGAATCATACTCAGACCAGATCGTTTAGTCATCACTGGTAAAAATCAAGTAGCCATTATAGACTACAAAACAGGGAAGCCAGATAAAAAACATGAGCAACAACTACAAACCTATCAAGACGCTCTAGTGGATATGAATTTTTTGGTAACCAATAAAATTCTTATCTACCTTAATGCGCCATTAGAAATAAAAGAAGTTTAAATTTGCAAAAAACAGCATCATGTACGGGAATATAAAAAACCATTTACAAGAAGAATTAAAAGACATAAAAGACAACGGTCTTTATAAAGAAGAACGCATCATTACATCAGCGCAAGGAGCAGAAATAACTCTAAATACTGGTGAAACAGTTTTAAACTTTTGTGCTAATAATTATTTAGGGCTTTCTGCACATCCAGAAGTTATTCAAGCAGCTAAAGATACGATGGATACACATGGTTTTGGGATGTCATCAGTACGGTTTATTTGTGGAACTCAAGATATTAATAAAGAACTAG
>CALGIH010000209.1 GCA_937916035.1 uncultured Lacinutrix sp. | reverse complement strand
CTGACCCTGAATTTTACAAACTCCATGAAAAAGAGATTATAGCAAAATTCAACACTGAGAATGGCACAAACATTCAATTAAAAAAGAAAAGCTGGAAACGAATCTTTCAAACCAATTAATATGAAGCAGATACAAAACATAGGCCTTGGTTTATTTTTATTAGGTCTCGCAGTATTTACATCTTTGATTTTCATAGGAAATTACGAAGTGACACCCGAAATCTTAGATGAAGTCGTAAACAACAAAGGCATTAAAAGCGAACTTTTCATTAATAATATGAATGCCAATGTTGTTGGTAAAGAATTTTCAAGTCCGTTTTCGGTTTCATCCGAAATTACCTCAGCCATTGAAACTGCAAATGAAACCCATAAGCAAAATAGTGAATGGGACAAAGTTATCTGGGACAAACCACATAGTTTTTCTTATGAAATTGTAAAACGAGCAGGTAGTGGGTTTATAAAAGAAAACAAAGTGCTTTTTTGGTGGTTAACTTTTGGTTTAGGCATCGTAGGCGCTCTTATGTACATAATTCCAAATGTGGTCATAAAAGGACCTCCAGGAATTAAAAATAATGGCGTTTGGTTTAATACTGCAACGAATAGAGGTTGGATTGGTTGGTTTGCTTTTGTCTTTTTAGTTAGCTTTTATTTGCTACTCTATTTCAGGCCAGATTACATCGTTAATTGGACCTATGTTGTTGACCCAATTAGTGAAAGCTTAAGTGGGAATTTGGCTAGTCAGTGGTTTTTGTATGGCTTTTTGTATTGTACGGTTATGAGTGTGATGGCTGTGAGAATGTACATCAAGTATCGCCTTAACAAGTACCAAATATTACGTACCACTTCAGTGCTTTTCTTCCAAATTGTTTTTGCTTTTTTAATTCCTGAAATTTTAGTTCGTTTTGAAAAACCATGGTATGACTTTAAAAATGCTTTTCCATTGGATTATGATTTTTTCTTTAAATGGAATTTAGACGAACTTATTGCAAGTGGCGGATTCGGACTTTTTGTTTTAGTTTGGGGAATTGTATTAACAGTTGTTATTGTCCCAGTAATGGTTTATTTCTTTGGAAAAAGATGGTACTGCTCTTGGGTTTGTGGTTGTGGAGGCCTTGCTGAAACTTTAGGTGACCCTTACAGACAATTGTCTGATAAATCATTGCTGTCATGGAAATATGAAAGATGGATAGTTCATGCTGTATTAATTTTCGCTATCACTATGACTGGATTTACACTTTACTCCTACTTTTCAGGAACTGAAGCTGTGTTAGGCATAAAAACACAAACCATTCAAGATATTTATGGCTTTCTAATTGGTGCTATTTTCGCTGGTGTTATTGGAACTGGCTTCTATCCTATTTTTGGAAATCGTGTTTGGTGTAGATTTGGTTGTCCATTAGCTGCTTATTTAGGCATTATACAGCGTTTTAAATCACGATTCAGAATTACTGTCAATGGAGGACAATGCATTTCATGTGGTAATTGTTCCACCTATTGCGAAATGGGAATTGATGTTAGAGCTTATGCTCAAAAAGGTGAAAACATTGTTCGTTCCAGTTGTGTTGGCTGCGGTGTTTGTTCTGCTGTTTGTCCAAGAGGTGTTTTAAAATTAGAAAATGGTCCAGAAAATGGACGTATCAATCCTACTGAAATTTTACTAGGCAATGATGTGGACTTAATGTATTTTGTAAATAAGAAATAGGTTTCAGTATTTAAAAGAGCATTATAAAAAACTCCGAGCAACTCTGGGATAATCTCTGCGTATCTTTGCGTTATAATTATTCCACAGAGATAAGCAGAGAACTACTAAGATTCACAGAGAAAAAATTATATGCCAATTATAAAAGTCATCATTCCTGCCTATAATGAAGCAGATTCTATTGCTCATGTTATCAATGACATACCGAAAATAGTTGATCAAGTTATTGTGGTAAGTAACAATTCTACGGATGATACAGAACAAAATGCTAAAGACGCTGGAGCAACGGTTTTAAAAGAAACGCAAAAAGGTTATGGCTACGCTTGTTTAAAAGGAATGGACTATGTTTCAAAACAGGAAATAAAACCAGATATCATTGTCTTTTTAGATGGTGACTACAGCGATTATCCTGAAGAGTTGACTAAAATCATTCAACCCATCATTGAAAGAGACATTGATTTTGTAATTGGCGCACGTGTTAAACGACTTAGAGAAAAAGGTTCTATGACGATGCCTCAAATATTTGGAAACTGGTTAGCAACGAGTTTAATGCGAATCATGTTCAATTCAACATTTACAGATTTAGGACCTTTTAGAGCTATTAAGTATGAAAAATTATTAGCTCTAAACATGGAAGACAAAACTTACGGCTGGACAGTAGAAATGCAACTAAAAGCATTAAGACAAAAATTAAGTTATGTCGAAATTCCTCTGAATTATAGAAACAGAATTGGAATTTCCAAAGTTTCAGGAACAGTAAAAGGCGCTATATTTGCAGGCGTAAAGATTTTAACTTGGATTTTTAAGTACAGCTTTAAAAAATGATTTTAGAAACCATCATTATCATTGTTTATTCCACAGCACTCATATTAATTTTTATGTATGCTTTGGCTCAGCTGAATTTACTTTTCAACTACTTATCGGCTCAAAAAAAGCAAGATCAATCTCCTAAGTTTGATTTTTCTAATCCTGATGAAATTCCATTAGTTACCATTCAGCTTCCAGTTTATAATGAGTTATATGTTATGAATCGCTTGTTGGAAAATATTTCAAAAATTGAGTACCCAAAAGATAAACTAGAAATTCAAGTGTTGGACGATTCAACCGACGAATCGTTTGAAACTACTGCAACACATATTAAAACGCTACAACAAACTGGACTAGACATTAAACATGTGCTTCGTGATGATCGTAAAAACTTTAAAGCTGGTGCACTCAAAGAAGGGTTGAAAATTGCTAAAGGGGAGTTTATTGTCATCTTTGATGCCGATTTTCTACCCAAAAAAGATTGGTTAAAACAAACCATTCCATTTTTCAAAGACCCAAATATTGGCGTTGTACAAACGCGTTGGGGACATATTAACAGGGATTATTCTGTACTCACAAAAATTCAAGCTTTTGCCTTAGATGCTCATTTTTCTTTAGAGCAAGTAGGCAGGAATTCAAAAGGTCACTTCATTAATTTTAATGGAACTGCTGGAGTTTGGCGAAAAGAATGCATTATTGATGCTGGAAATTGGGAAGGTGATACCCTTACTGAAGATTTAGATTTAAGTTATAGAGCGCAACTTAAAAACTGGAAATTCAAATATCTTGAAGATGTTGAAACTCCTGCAGAATTACCTGTAGTGATTAGTGCTGCTCGCTCTCAACAATTTAGATGGAATAAAGGTGGTGCAGAGAACTTTAGAAAAATGATGTGGAGAGTTCTGAAAAATCAGAATATTTCGGCAAAAACTAAAGTACATGGCTTACTACATTTATTGAATAGTACGATGTTTTTAAATATACTTATTGTTGGGGTTTTAAGTATTCCGATGCTATACATTAAAAACGAGTATGCCCATTTAAAAATATACTTCTATGCAATGAGTTTCTTTGTTATTAGTAGCCTCATATTTTTTATATGCTATTGGTTTATGTTTAAAAAAACATATGGAAGTAGTTTAAAAGCTTTTGTGCAATATATTGTTATGTTCGTTACTTTTTTTTCAATTGCAATGGGCTTTTCGCTTCATAATTCTATTGCAGTTATTGAAGGTCATATAGGCAAGCGAAGCGATTTTATTCGCACGCCAAAATTCAATATCAATTCCTTAAATGATAGCTGGAAAGGCAATAAATATCTCAAGAAAAATATTTCTATAAACGCTGTTTTTGAAGGTTTACTAATGCTCTATTTCGCTTTTGGTATGTACAGCGCATTTATAGTTGGCGACCAAGGTGGCGACTTTGGATTATTCCCCTTTCACCTCATGCTTTTCTTAGGTTTTGGTTATGTGTTTTTTAAGTCTTTAACTTCTAAAGTATAGTTTATTATTGTAATTGAGTTTTAATCCAATTATCGATTTTTTCCTCTAACAACACTAAAGGTAAACTTCCAGAGTTGAGCACTTGATTGTGAAACTCAGTAATACTAAACGTATCTCCAAGTTTGGTTTCGGCTTTTGTTCTTAACTCTCTAATTTTTAACTGTCCAATTTTATATGATAATGCTTGGCCTGGAGTTGCCATATAACGTTCAATTTCAGCAATGACCGATTCTTCAGAATCTGCTTCATTATCTAATGAATATTGAATAGCTTGCTCTCTCGTCCATCCTTTGCTGTGTATTCCAGTATCTACGACCAATCGAATAGCACGATGCATTTCCATACTTAGCATT
>CALGIH010000208.1 GCA_937916035.1 uncultured Lacinutrix sp. | reverse complement strand
GATAGGCTTTGGTATATAAGTCACTTTTATACTGCTCTACCAACCTATCAAACTCATATTGTTTTTCTGTTGAAAGATTAATTTTCGCATTGGCAATTAATAATTTTTGCGTTGCCCACTTCGTAATATAATTATTTACAATAATGCTACTATCCTCTTTTGAAATTCCTTCTGATATTAAATTTTGTATATCGCTTTGATATAAAAACATATCATTGACACGTGCCACAGGTATTCCTGGCTCTTCTTTCTTGAAAAATTCACAAGAACAAAACAACAGACAGACACAACTTAAAAAGACCGTATTTTTAATCACTTAATTATTAATTTGGGCTTTTACTTTCTTTAGCAACTCTTGATTCATCTTGACCTTATATTTACCAGCTAATTCTTTAAGCCAGTTTTCTTCATAAATAATTTGATATTCAGAAATAACTGGTCCTTGAGCATCTTCAAATGGTTTTGTAGATTCTGGTAACACCTCATTCACTTTTACTACATGAAATGCTTTGTTGTATTCATAAATTTCTGAAATCCCTTTGTTAAACACAAAATTCTCAGGCAATGATTGATCGTCTTTAGACATTAATCCAGAGGTAACAATAATGTTTTGCTGATTGTTAGTGTTTATATGAGTTTTGATTTCATCAATACTCATATTACTTTTTAAAGCTTTCTTTGCTGATTCTATGTGCTGCTTATTTACTGAGGTAACTATAATAGCGTCCACACGTTCTTGCCAAACATACTTGCTTTTGTTGGCTTCATAATACTTTTGAAGTGCAAGTGTATCCTTTTTTACTGCATTCCAAATTTTAGATTTCATGAGGTCAAACAGCAACAACCCTTCTCTATACTCATTAAGAATATTGGCAAAATCTTCGTTTTCAAATTCTAGGTTTTCTTCATGGTAAGCCAACACCTCTTTATCTAAAAAAGCTTGGTATTGAATATTTATTAAATCTTGAGGTGGTAATTTACCTGTAATTCCTTTTTGCGCAGCTTTTAAATAGTTAGCAAAATCTATATATGTAAAGGTTTTATTACCAATAGTAACGAATGTCTTTTCTTTTTGAATTGTTTCTGGAATGCTCCATGATTTATTAAAATAACTATCATCAACCAAATCTTGGAAATAGGATAATTCCTTGTTTTCATAAGAAACCTTATACTTTTCTCTTAGCGTTTTACTCATTGAAGAATTAATCAATTTTGAACGTGAATCACGTTGTACACGCTGCTCTAAATCTCGTTTAGCATCTTCAAAAGGTTCCAAAGGTGTTTTTTTATATAATTTTATAATATGCCAACCATAATCAGATTCAAATGGCTCTGAGATATCTCCAACGTTTTCCAAATGGAATGCTTCGTTTTCAAACTTCACAGATGCGAGTTGGCCGCTTTTAAAAGGGCTTAATTTTCCTCCATTTTTTGCTGAACTTTGATCTTCTGAGAATTGCTTTGCCAACGCCTCGAATTCTTGCCCTTGTTGTATGAGTTTGTATATTTCGTTAATTCTTGTTTCAGGTATTACTGTACTATCTTTTTGTTGGTTTGCAACCATGATATGACCAACCGTTACCTCTCCTCTAAATTTTCGTTTGTCTAAGACTTCTACTACATGATACCCAAATTGTGTTCTGAAGGGTTGAGAAATATTGCTAATTGGCGTATTATAAGCAGCGTTTTCAAAGTCATAAACCATTTTAAAGCCTGAGAAATAACCTAAGTCTTCAACAAAAATTGTATTCCCATTGTGTGCAGATGTTTTTACTTTGTCAAATCCTTCTTTTAAAAAGCGTTCTCTTAAACCTAATATTTTGTTGTAAACCTCAACAGTATCTTTTTCATGTTCTTCAATCATTACCAAAATATGCCTTGCATTTACATCATAAGAAATTCTATCATAAGCCTCTTTTACCAAAGCATCAGTAACTTTACTGTCTACTAAATAGTTTTTACTTAATTGCTTTTTATAACCATCAAGTTCTCTTAAATAAGTTGACTTTTTATCATAATCCAATGCTCTAGCTTCGACAAGTTTTAGCTTGTAATTCACAAATAACTTTAAGTACTCATCAACATCTTTTTGAGATTCGTCTTGAACCAAATCTAAATTTTTATTGTAGACCCTTAAGAATTCATTTACTAAAACAGGTTCTTCATTGATTGTAAATAGTACATCGTTATTCTTGATTTGTCCAAAAGCAACCGTATTAAAAACGATTAAGCTTATTAAAAAACAGACATATTTGTTCATTTCAAAGTAGATTTATTGGTGCAAAAATAACAATAATAACCTATAATACAAGGTCTAATAGAAAACGAATTAACAGCCTCTTTAGTGCACTAAATAAATAAAAAATAATTCTATTTTAACCACCAGAAAATCTGATTTTTATTTGTTGAAAATCTGAATTACCTTTAAGGTTCAGTAAACTAATACTAATGAAATATAATATAGAACTAATTATCAACTTACCTCGTGATAAAGTGATAAGAAAAATGGACAATGTTGACAATATGAAACATTGGCAACGCGGACTCACTTCTGTCGAACATATTTCTGGAACTCCAGGTGAAGTTGGCGCAAAAATGCAATTGAATTATAAATTTGGGAAACGTGATTTTCCAAGAGAATTTCATGCCAACTATGACACCAAAGGCATGCATAATGTTCAAGAAAATTTCTTTGAAGAAACTCCTGATGACAAAACTAAATGGATTTCTAAATGTGAATTTATACCTACAAATTTTATGATGAAAATGATGACTGCACTTATGCCAGGAGTTTTTAAAAAACAATCCAAAAAATATATGGACGATTTTAAAAACTTTGCAGAAAACGAAACTTCAGTAGCTGATGCGTAACTTAAAACTAATTTGGGATTTTAAAGGACCTGATGCTTTAAAAATAGCACAGCATCACGAAATTCATTTAAAGGAATACATAGAACGTGAAAAAGCTCCTGTCACAATTACTGGAACCGAAACCATAAATGACATGTACGCTATTGCTTTCTTGGTAGTAAATGAAAACGCTATGAAACCTATTAGAGATGCATTGAAACCACACAGAGGGCAAGTATATATTCAATAACGCAAGTTATTTATTGTGTAGTAACTCATTTACTGATAAATCAGAGAAACCGACAATGGTTGAAATCACAGAAGTACTTGGTGAAAGCTTTTAGCAAAAAAATCATTAAATTAATTTACAAAAAAATATTATAGTCAACATTATATAGCCAATTTGGTGATATTCAAGATTCAAATATTTGTTAGTACCCAGAGTTCTACTTCTTCTGAAGAACGCCAATACTGATCCCGTTTTGTTTTACTAGAAGCAGCACTTACCGTTTTTTTATAACATCTTTCCAATTGAAACCTGCTGCCTTCAGCTAATTCTGTTTCTATAGGATGTTCTTTTGTGACATTGGTTATTTGCGCTAAGTTTGAAAAGATGAGTACAAGCTTCCCTTCAGGTAAGAGTCTTTTTTTTGCTGCAGCAAAAAAATCTGGGAATAAGGTCTTATTATAATACATAGCGTCATTAATGCCGCCAGAACCTGGAGCCTCTGGTAACCACGGCGGATTAAACACAATTAATTCAGTCTGTTTTTCCCATTTTCCAAAGAGATGTCCTAAATCCAGTTCAATCTTTCGAGACAGCTTTGTTGTTCCCATATACTCTTGCAATCCAACAATTGAATTAGGATTTATATCAGTTGCGTAAACTTTTTGGAAACCATGTTCTACCATTTGCAAAGACAAGACACCACACCCAACGCCAACATCTATGGCTGTTTTTTTTGGGCCAATATAGCGTTTCAACCAATTATCAAAGAGTACTAAATGCTCAAAACGAGTAGGAAAGTATGTTCCATAATAAGGATGTATTTTGTTACGGAGTACAGGAATAGAAAACCCATTTTTGTACCATTGCCATGCACTATTTAATCCTTGTATTTG
>CALGIH010000207.1 GCA_937916035.1 uncultured Lacinutrix sp. | reverse complement strand
CGAATACGCAAGAGAATTAGGATTAGTTGCTAAAGAAGTAAATCAGGATGAGATAAAACAAATGGAACCCAATGTGAAAATAAATGCTATTGGTGCAGCCTATTTTGAATGTGATCATCATTCGACACCTCATGAATTTATGACAGAATTAAAAGATCATCTTCTTAAGTCTGGTGTGAAAATTAATGGCAATGAGAAAGTTGAAGATATTGATGTTGAGAATGGTAAAATTCAAACGGTTAAGACAAATAAATCGAACTATAGTGTTGATGAAGTTGTTATGGCTGCTGGATCTTGGACAGGTTTACTGGCTAAGAAATTAGGAATTAACATATTACTTCAAGCTGGTAAAGGTTATCGTATTAATACTGAGATTGAAACAGGAATTACCATTCCTGCAATTTTGGCCGAAGCTAAAGCGGCAGTAACTCCAATGATGGTTTTACACGTTTTGCTGGTACTATGGAGATCGCAGGTATTAATCATAATATAAATAAAGTTCGCGTTGAAGCTATAGCAAAAGCAGCTACGCAATATTATCCTGATGTAATACTTACCGTCGAAGAAAAAGATAATGCTGCTTGTGGATTGCGCCCTGTTTCACCAGATGGGTTGCCATATATTGGTAGATTAAAAAAGTGTAATAACCTCACTATAGCTGCTGGACATGCTATGATGGGTTGGAGTATGAGTACTGCAACAGGGAAATTAGTGTCTGAAATTATTTCAGATAAAAAGACTTCCTTAGACTTAGCTCCTTTTAATCCTGACAGAAAATTTTAATTCAACATAAACACAAAGAGATGATAGGCATTGGAGGATCAACAATTGAAAAAGAATTAAATGCTATTTCTACAAGAGCACACTTAATAGATCCAATTCCAAAATCAGAATTTCAATCACGTATTGATAAAGCATGTAAATTAATGCATGAAGAAAATGTTTCTGCTATGTATTTGCACGCAGGAACCAATTTATATTATTTTACAGGCATGCGTTGGTCTGCTAGTGAACGTATGGTAGGTGCTGTTTTATTTGAAAATGGCACGCTTATTTATATAGCTCCTGAATTTGAAAAAGGGACAATTTTGGATTTTATGCAAATTGAAGGAGACATAAAAGGTTGGGAAGAACATGAAAGCCCTTTTCAATTATTAGGGAAGGTTTTAGCTGAAAGAAATTTTGCTGAAATTGACCTTTATATTGATGAAACCACACCTTTTTTTATAACAGATGGCATCGATCAAGCAAACTCAAAGCTTAATCTAGTAAATGCTAAATCCATTATTTCTGAGTGTAGAATGATAAAATCTCCCACTGAGATTGCCATTATACAGCATGTTATGGATATTACTCTTGACGTGCAAAAGGCAACTGCCAGAATATTAAGGGTTGGAATTAGCGCAAAAGAAGTTACCGATTTTATCAATGAAGCACACAAGCGTTATGGTATTGCATCAGGATCGTATTTTTGCATTGTTTTATTTGGTAAAGACTCCTCATTTCCACATGGCGTAAGAGCTCCTAAAAATTTAGAATTGAATGATGTTGTTTTAGTAGACACAGGTTGTGCACTTCATGGCTATATTTCTGATATTACGAGAACCTATGTTTTTGGAGAGGTCAATGAAGAGCAAAGACGGATTTGGGATATTGAAAAACAAACACAACTAGCTGCTTTTGACGCTTCTCAATTAGAAAAAACATGTGCATCAATAGATGATGCTTCTAGACTTGTATTAGAATCTCATAGCTTGGGACCTGATTATAAATTACCTGGTTTGCCACATAGAACAGGCCATGGTATTGGTTTGGATATTCATGAATATCCTTATATAGTTCGTGGTAATAATACACGCTTAAAGCCTGGAATGTGTTTTAGTAATGAGCCAATGCTTTGTGTTCCCAATAAATTTGGAATCAGGCTAGAAGATCACATTTATATGACCAATGATGGCCCAAAATGGTTTACAGAACCTTCGCATTCCATCGAGAATCCATTTGGGTTATAGGCATAGTAAATCAAAGATTAATATCTTCAATATCCAAGCGCATATTTACCATATGCTTTTTCATTCCTGCTTTTTCGTAGGCTCTAATTGCAGCTGCATTTGTAGCGTAAACATCTAAACGAATTTCAAAAATATTTCGGTCTTTACACCATTTCAATAAAGTATCCATGATGAGTTTATTGTAACCGTTTCCGCGATGTTTTTCAGGAACAAACATAAACCCTAAATAGCCTTGTTTGTCGTGTTTTAAATAAGATCTATCTTCTTTTATTTTAGCATAACCTGATGCGACTAGTTCATTATTTAATTCAACAACATAGAGGTCTGATTCTTCATTTTTCATGATTTTAGAAAGATCATAGTAAATAACTTTTCCATCCTTTATAGTTGGATCCATTGGACGTTCTGCGTCAACGAGTCCATTCATGAATTCCATTAAAACAGGCAGATCTTCTTGAGTTGCTTTTCTTATAGTGCACATCTTTTTGCTTTGTATCTATTAATTTAGTAATTTTTTTAATTGTTCGCAAGCAACTTCGGGAGTGATATCTCGTTGTGGCATTCCAAACATTTCATAGCCAACCATAAACTTTTTCACCGCAACACTTCTTAATAAGGGTGGGTAAAAACTCATATGCCAATGCCAATACTCATTGTTTTTACCATCTGTTGGTGCTTGGTGAATGCCACTAGAATAAGGAAAAGAGCAATTAAATAGTTTATCGTATGCCTTGGTGATTTTTGAAATTGCCTCAGCAAAACTATGACGTTGTTTAATGGTAGAGTCTTTTATAGAAATTTGTTGCTGTTTTGGGATAATCATTGTTTCATAAGGCCAAATTGCCCAAAACGGAATCAATAGAACGAAATCGTCATTTTCAAATAGAATTCGCTTGTCGTTTTTTAATTCTTGAGTTAGATAATCAACTAATAAGGAACTTTGGTAATTCTCATAATGTTTTTTTTGTTGTGCATTTTTCTTTAGAACTTCATTTGGGATACTTGATTGGGCCCATATTTGGCCATGTGGATGTGGGTTACTACAACCCATAATTGCACCTTTGTTTTCAAAGATTTGAATATAATTAATGTTATCTTTTTTGCTTAATTCGAAATATTCTTTCTGCCATGTTTCAATCACTTTTTCTATGTCATGAATTTTCATTTGGGCAAGGCTTTTAGAGTGGTCTGGACTAAAACACACAACCTTACAAACACCTTGTTCGCTTTCTGCCTTGAGTAAGCCTTCATTCAAGGAATATGAACTAGAATCATTTTGAAGTGCAGCAAAATCATTTTCAAATACAAAAACCGAATCATAATTCGAATTAGTTTTACTATTTGCTCTTATGTTTCCAGGACATAAATAACAATTTTTGTCATAAGGAGGTTGTTTTTCTAAGTTTGTTTCTTCCTCTTGTCCTTGCCATGGTCTTTTGGTGCGATGTGGT
>CALGIH010000206.1 GCA_937916035.1 uncultured Lacinutrix sp. | reverse complement strand
AGCTGTTAAGAAAATATCCTCTTACATCACCAAAAAAGTAGCCGATAAGCTAAAGTCCCTTTTCAATAATAATCGTGAAGATTTTGAAGCAAAGTGGAACGATATAAAAATCGTTATAGAGTACGGAATGCTTTCAGAAGATAAATTCTTTGAAAAATCTGAAGCTTTTGTTTTGTATCCAACAGTAGATGATAAATACTTTACATACGAAGAGTTATTCAATAAAATTAAAGCCAATCAAACTGATAAAGATGATAAGCTGGTTATTTTATATGCTTCAAACAAAGATGCTCAACACAGTTATATTGAAGCTGCCAAGGCTAAAGGTTATGAAGTATTGTTGTTAGATTCACCTATTGTATCGCATTTAATTCAGAAGTTAGAATCAACTAAAGAAAATATTTCTTTTGCACGTGTTGATGGCGACCATATTGACAATTTAATTAAGAAAGACGAGACAACAATTTCAAAACTTTCTGATGACGAGAAAAAACAATTGGATGAACTTCTAAAAGAAGTGGTGCCTTCTGAAAAATTCATGGTACAGTTAGAAGCCATGGATAGCAATGCATCACCATTTATTATTACACAACCAGAGTTTATGCGCAGAATGAAAGAGATGCAACAAACTGGTGGTGGCGGAATGTTTGGAATGGGCAATATGCCTGAAATGTACAACCTAATTGTGAATACAAATTCAGAATTGGTTGGTGAAATTTTAAACACCAAAACCAAGAAAAAACAAGAACGCTTAATTACTCAAAGTTTAGATTTAGCGCGTTTATCTCAAGGTTTGCTAAAAGGTGAAGAGCTTACAAATTTTATCAAGCGTAGTTACGAAATGATAAAATAACATGTCATTACGAGGAATCCCGAAATTTAGGGACGACTTGACAATCTCATTATAATTTAAAACCACTTCTTAACCGAAGTGGTTTTTTTATTTTATTTTCCCTACAACTTTTCACTTATCTTTGCCTCAAACAATTGTACATGTCCTTCAAAGACTTAAAACTCAACAAACCATTATTAAGAGCTGTAGCAGAATCTGGTTATGATAATCCTACATTAGTACAAGAAAAAACAATACCTCTTGTATTAGCCAAAAAAGATGTGATTACCTCAGCACAAACTGGAACAGGGAAAACTGCAGCATTCGCCTTGCCTATTTTGCAAATGCTATTTGATTATCAAGATGCCCCTAAAAAAGGCAAAAAGATAAAGGCTTTGATAATTAGTCCTACACGAGAACTAGCCATACAAATTGGTGCGAATTTTAAAACCTACGGCAAGCATACTAGCTTAAAGTCTGCAGTAGTTTATGGCGGCACGTCCATAGAGCCTCAAAAAGATATTCTTAAAAAGGGTGTTGATATATTAATTGCAACTCCAGGGCGTTTACTCGACTTGCATAAACAAGATTTGGTATATCTCGATTTTGTAGACATTTTAGTATTGGATGAAGCTGATTTAATGTTGGACATGGGTTTTATTGACGACGTTAAAAAAATTGAACGTCTCTGTCCTGAAACCAAGCAAACCTTATTGTTTTCCGCAACAATACCATATAAAGTTGAACAGTTAGCCAAAACTATTTTAAAAGATCCTGAACGCATTGAAGTCACTCCAAATGCATCAACATCAAAAAATGTAAATCAAGCGTTATATTATGTCCCAAAAAAGAACAAAATAGAATTGTGTTTACACCTATTGCGAAATAGTATTAAAGGTCAAATTATCATTTTTAGACGCACTAAATTTGGTGTTGAAAAGCTAGAGAAAACACTGATGAATAATGGTTATTTAGTTGATAGTATTCATGGCGATAAACCGCAAAATGATAGACAAAAAGCACTAAGTGATTTTAAAAGAAAAAAGGTCCATATTTTAATCGCGACAGATGTCGCTGCTCGTGGTATTGATATTGACGATTTAGATGCTGTTATAAATTTTGATGTTCCAAATGTCCCTGAAACTTATGTGCACAGAATTGGCAGAACTGCAAGAGCTGGAAATAAAGGTGTTGCCTATTCTTTTTGTGCTACAGATGAGAAAACTTATGTAAAAAGCATTCAACAACTTATTAACTTGCAATTGGATGTTATTGAAGATCATCCATATCCTTTAGACCTAAAAGCAAAACCGATTGTGCATAAATCAAGCACACCTACAAGCAAATACAGAAAAGGACGTAAAAGTGAGGCTTCCAAGAAGAAAAAGAAGCGTTGGTATTAAAGTCATTATTAATTATCTTTAACTACTGTCTAATGTAAAACTAACGCAACTAATATGTACACTAAAAAAACATATTCCTCATTCCAGATGGCATGGTGGACACGATTTGAAACCTTATTATTT
>CALGIH010000205.1 GCA_937916035.1 uncultured Lacinutrix sp. | reverse complement strand
GAATACTTATAATAATTGCTATCTTAGAGCCAACCTATTAATTATTGTTCACCGATGAAAAAACAAAGCATCCTTTCGTTAATTATTATATTTCAGTTTTATGGTTTTGCTCAAGATTCACTTCCACCTTATTTAGAAGGAAAAATTAACTATCCAGCATTTAAGTTGCATACGTTTATGGGAGTTATTGACACTGATGATACTGTTTTAAAATATAATCCTGCAATTGATTATAAGGTTGTTGTAGATGTATATGATAAAATAAAAGACTCCACTAAACTAGCTAGCACATGGCGTGAAGTTGGCAGAACTTACAATTTAAATATTGCAAATGGTGTTCCAAAGGATAAATTAAAAATGGTTGTTGTGGTTCATGGTTATGCAGTTTTAAATGATGATGCTTATGAGAAGATATGGTGTTAAAAACCCAAATACAGAGGCTTTAAAAGCATATAAAGACCAAGGTATTGAGTTTTATATATGTGGTCAGAATTTGGGATTCTTTAATTTGCCAGCAAAGGATTTGGCCCCAGAAATTGATATTTCTATTTCAGCAAAAACGGCTCTAATAACTTTAGATCAATTAGGTTATACGTATATGAATGTTAAGGAGGATTAATGCTTTCTAGATCACACTACATATATAAAAAGTAAAACTAAATAGCGAATTAAGAGGACAGTTTTAGCGTTTATTCTTATTGTAGTCTAATATTTCCTTAGGTAATTTCTTGCCTTTATTCTTTGCTAAGTAACGTCTTAAAACACCACCTTTAATGTGGTTAATGTCAAATTCAATAAAAAAGGCGTCAGGATCTACTTTATCAATCACACGATGCATTTTTCGTATATCAATTCGATTTATTACCGAGTGAATAATATCAAAATCATGCATTTCACCATTGCTTCCATACCCTTTTTCACCTTTATAAATGGTCATTCCAGCTCCAAGTTCATTAATGATTGCAGATTTGAGCTCTTTATTGTTTTTTGATACAATCATTACACCAATGAAATCTTCAAAACCTTCAATAAATAAATCAATCACTTTAGCAGTTACAATATGAGTAAGGATAGAGTACATAGCAATTTCAACCGAAAGGACAAAGGCAGTAATACTGAATAATATAATGTTGAAGTACAAAATAATTTGACCAATACTAAATCCAAACCGATCATTCAAAAACACACCAAGAATCTCAGAGCCATCCAAGACTGAGCCGTTTTTTATGGTAAGCCCAATACCTGCACCAACAAGTAAACCTCCAAAAATGGAGATCAATAATTTGTCTTCAGTAATGGTGTTAAATTCTACAAAGTGAATAACTAAAGCTAAACCAATAATGCTAAAAAAGGATTTTATTAATATGCGTTTTGACAGTGTAAAATATGCCAATATTAAAAACGGAATATTAATAAGAACTAAAAGTATTGAAACATTAAGGTTTTCAAACTGAGAATTTACTAAAATAGCCGTTCCTGTGACTCCTCCATCCAAAAAATCGTTTGGTAACAAAAAGGCCTTTAAACCAATACTTGCAAGGAAAATTCCAAGTGCAATTTGAAAGTATTCAGAAATGTTAGTGTATGCTGCTTTCCTATTCATTTATATTAATCTAAGTCGTTAAAATTGATGTTTGGTGGATTATTGAGTTTCGTTCTAGTGAGCATTGTTCCAATAGTTTTGAAATCGTCTGTAAACCCACAATTTTTCAAATAGAAGCCATGGTTTGCAGACCCTCCAGAATAATCTAAACGAGCCTCTTTTCTTGCAGTCGCGTCTGCCGAGAATTTTGCTTCTGTAATTTCATACCATTCGCCTTTGCTATCTCGCATCCATTGATTGTAAAAACCTCCACGTCTAGAAAGCACTCCAGTATTTGGAATAAAATTTTCTAAAAACGAATAAGGTCGTGTTACAAATGTGTTGGTTATTGGTCGCCTAAAACTTGCGATTAAGTGCCATTGATTGGTTCCTGGATCAAAAAAATAAGAGGTGTAATCAGTCGTGTTATCACTGTTGGGTTTCACTCTTGTAAGAAATTTATAACGTGTTTCTGCTTTCCAATTAAACACTTTATAACTTTGCCCACCAGAACCTTCGTCACCAAATTCGCCACTAGTAACGCCTTCTCCTTTTTTAAGGAGTTTGATTTTCTGATCCTCTGGGATACTGTTTGGGTCGTCTGTTTTAAACGGACTCCAAATAGAGAAGAGGATACGTCTTTCGGTTTCAGAGTTTACTTGAATGCCATAATAACCTTCACCAAAACCATTTGCCATAAAATAGGATCCAATAACATCTTGATCTTTGTCAATTTCAATTTCGCTGTACATCCATTCTATATCGTCGGTAGGAGTTTCAAACACCAAATGCGTTGAAGGACCACGTCTTCCAAAATAGAAATCATCTTTAATATATTTAACTAAAGTGCTGTCTAAAGGTTCTTGAAATACGATGCCTTTTATGTCTACATAAGTATTTGATTCTTTTGACGAGCTGTAAAAATCAATATGCTGATAGCCTTTTCCTAAACTTGTGTAATTACCTATAAAGATGGTGTCAAATTCTGTATTTGACAATTTAACATGCCCAGTTTTGCCATTAAATGAAATAGCAACTTGTGAAGTTCCTTTTGCAATGATGCCAAAAGGAATCGTCGCTTCTTTTTCAGTATAAAAATAAGTTCTTATAGTATCGTTAGCATCTTTCCAATTGGTGATGCCTTGTTTGGTAATTACCTCTGATGATTTGTCTACATTATTAATAACCCAACTATTTCCAGTAGTTGCTATCTCAGTCTGTAATTTTGAAACGTCAAATGTTGGTTCTTGTTTGCAAGCAACCATTGCAAATACAATACAAAGGAGTTTTAAATACTTCATATTCAAAGATACTGAAATTGGGTTTTTATTACGGTGAGAATATTAAAGTTTCTTTGATGACTTTTTATAACAAATTGTTCCTTCGGAAAGTCACAAACAATAAACTATAACATCAAAATCAGAACCTATTCCACATAATCCACTCCAACTAAATTAATGATGTATTCTATGTGGTTAAATACAAAACGGAATTGGCTTTTAATTCTTCAGATTCTTAAGAATTCAGGTTTTCTATCAGACAAAAAGGTACAAGACTATAAAAGATAAAAAGTACTATTAAATATTTCATAGTACATGGTTGTAATTGTTGCAACCTCTTTTAAATAGTGTGTGCTTTTTTATTCAGACTTATGCACTTCTAATTCTATTTCAATCATAAACTCAGGAAATGCTAATTCCTTAACTCCTAACCAAGAACCAGTTGGAAAATGGTTTTTATAGATTGAATTTCGGTATCCAGAAAATTCAAGAAACAAAGCCATATTTGTTGTTAGAACATTTTCTACAACGACATCACCGAATGTACAGCCATAATGTTTTAAAATTTTCTCTAAATCTGAATAGCAATTTTTCATTTGTTGTTCTAAATCACCAATAGCAGTTGGATTCCTTTGATCATCCATACTTACAGCTCCAGAAATTTTAATGTCATTTCCAGTTTTTACAGCGTGCGAATATCCGAAAGCTTTTTCAACTTCAGGTCGAAGCAAGAAATATTCAGGTTTTTCAGATTCAACCATTATTTCGGTTGTGGTCTCTTCTTCAACTTGTTTACAGCTTTGAATTGTAAAAGCAAAAGAAAAGGTCAATAATAGGTTAATAAATTTGGGAAGTTGGTTAGTTTTTTTATTGTCATTATTTTAAGTGCCTAAATTTGTTCGTTTTTGGCTTTACCGTTTTAATTAAATTTTTATTTGCTTAATTTTTTAATGTGATGCATAATG
>CALGIH010000204.1 GCA_937916035.1 uncultured Lacinutrix sp. | reverse complement strand
CTTTTTCCATTTGGGAAATCAATTTCTGCAATCAAGAATAAATTATTAAATTTATAGTCGTTGTCGTTTCTTAAGTTAATGAATAAATTATAGCTCTTTAAAGAATCTGATGCTGTGTATTCAAATTGTACAATGTCGCTTTTTTGCCATTCGTTTGGGACTGATTTATAGTCGTCAAAAACACGATTTGAATCGCACGACACAAAAAGAAAAACTAAAACCACACTTAACAATTGAAACTTACTTTGCATTATTTGGAGACTTTCTTTTGTTCCTGTTCCTATTGTTTTTACGTTTATTATTGCCTTTTGGACTATCAAAGCGTGTTAAACTATCTTGACCTACAACGTTTTCAAACTCAACTTTAGTGTCTTCTTTAAGGTCTTCTGCATAATCTTCAAGACTTTGTCCCTTTTTGTTTTGAGTATTTAAAGCAATAATTTCATTAGCTTGATCAACGGTTAATTTATACCAATTCATCCATTCACCTTCATATGCAAACCACAGATGTCTATTAAAAATATCTGTTTTCTGACAAACTGCTTTCCCTTTTTCTGTGATTAATTTAACATCAGATTTCGGGAAGTCTTTCAAGGCATCCAAGTAAGTTTCTAATTCATAATTTAAACAACATTTAAGTTTGCCGCATTGTCCAGCTAACTTTTGTGGGTTTAATGAAAGTTGTTGATAACGAGCTGCGGAAGTACTTACAGAACGGAAATCTGTTAGCCATGTAGAACAACATAATTCACGCCCACAAGAACCAATACCTCCTAGTCGAGCTGCTTCCTGACGGAAACCAACTTGTTTCATTTCAATTCTGGTTCTGAATTCTTTGGCAAAAACTTTGATAAGCTCTCTAAAATCTACACGATCTTCTGCTGTATAATAGAAAGTTGCTTTACTCCCATCACCTTGAAATTCTATGTCAGAGATTTTCATTTGTAGCTTAAGGCTAATCGCAAATTGTCTTGCTCTTACCTTCATAGGCTCTTCTTTGTCTCTCGCCGTAGACCAAATATCAATATCTTTTTGAGAAGCTTTTCTGTAAATTTTTTGAGCTTCAGGATCGTCTATTGAAACATTTTTTCGTTTCATTTGAATTCTTACAAGTTCTCCTGTAAGAGTTACCATGCCAACATCATGACCAGATTGCGCTTGTGTTGCCACAACGTCGCCAATGCTTAATGTTAAGTTTTCGGAGTTTTTGTAATAGATTTTTCGTCCGTTTTTAAAACGAACTTCAACCCAATCAAAGGGTTTTTCACCATTGGGAAGTGACATGTTTGAAAGCCAATCAAAAACCGTTAATTTATTGCAACTATCAGTACCACATGTGCCATTACTCTTGCATCCTTTTGGCTGACCATCTTTACCAGTTGTACAACTGCTACAAGCCATATATTTTTATATATTGAATTCACTAACAATTAAATTGTTGAGAATACTTATTATTAAATAATTTAAAACGTAAAGATAAGATTATTATGCTGACTTTAAAATAGGAATAAATTAATTAAAATCAATCTCATAATTTAAACGATTTGAGAGTGTTTTAAGCTTCGTTTTAGATTTGAAAACATTGAAAAACAAAAGTTTACTCCATCCAATTTCATGTGAAAAATCTTCAAACGTTTCTGTTCTCCAATCAAAATTTGGTTTCCAAAATTTATTAGGTGAGATATAACAAAAGGTATAATCAAAAATAAAACTTGATGCATTGGTTTCACTAGCTTTTGGAATTTCGTTTGGAGCCAACAAAGTGATGTTATTTTGTTTGCATTCATTCCTAATTTGCTTGATTAATTGAGGATAGTCGCTTCTAATAGATTCTAAATCAAAATCATTGTACTCGGTGTTTCCAATTTTTTGAATTGGCCTTATTTGAAGAATATCAAAACTTTTCCCACTAAAATGATTAAATATTTCACTTAACTCGTAAAAATTATCCTTGTTAAACGTATAATTTATACGCACTTTAAAATCATATTTTAATTTTAGTTTTTCAAAAGCTTTGAATGCGTTGTGGAATTTTTCATAGCTGGCTTTTTTCATAAAGTTCTCGTAAGACTCCTTATTTACACCATGCAATGAAATGGTAAATTCATTAAGTCCTGCTTTTAATAAAGCTTCAATTTTTTCTTCATCAAGCAAATTAGCATTTGTAGTAATTGAAATATATGGCACTTTGTACGCTTTGCCCAACTCCACAATTTTTACCAAATCCTTATAAAGGGTTGGTTCAGTACCACACCCTATTTGAAGCTTTAAAGCACGTTTAAAAATTGTTTTGGCAACTTGGTTGATCTCTTCTTCTTTAAACTGACCTTTGAGTGTTTTTACATAATCTTCATCCGTAAAATAACACATTTTACAACGTAAATTACAAGCCATAACAGGGTCTAAGTTAACAGCTAAGTAGCGCATTTTTAACTTATGCAATAGGTAAAGCGCTAAGAATTTAATTCTGTGGTTTTTTACAACTCTGTTAAGTTTAAGAAGCTTGTATATGTTCATTTATTTCTTGGAGGCAAATACATCAAAAATATTCCTCAAATCTTTTTTATTTGGTAAATGGTCTGCACGACCTTTCTTGAAAATATCGTTACTGTTACCTTGTCCTTTTCTAAGCGCTTTTTGTTCTTCAAAAGGTAAAGCATGTAGTTCTTTACAGTTAGTTGAACAGCAATTATCCATCTCTTCTTTACATGAATCACACTGAATGAAAAGCAAGTGGCACGCATCATTAGCGCAATTAGTATGAATATCAAAAGAATCACCACATTGGTGGCATTTTGCAATGACATCATCACTGATTTTTTCAGCACGTCGATCATCAAACACAAAGTTTTTGCCAATAAATTTATTTTCTAATCCTTCATCGTTTACCTGTCGAGTGTATTCAATAATACCTCCTTCTAACTGGTATACATTTTTAAAACCTTTATGTTTATAGTAAGCACTTGCTTTTTCACAACGAATGCCTCCAGTACAATACATCAATAAGTTTTTGTCTTCTTTATGCTCACGTAAATCGGCTTCAATAATATCTAAGGATTCTCTAAAAGTATCTACATCAGGTTTAACAGCGCCATCAAAATGACCAATTTCACTTTCATAATGATTACGCATATCTACACAAACAGTATTTTGATTAACCAACATTTCGTTAAATTCTTTAGCAGATAGATGAACACCTTTATTTCTAACATCAAAAGTGTCATCATTTAAACCGTCGGCAACAATCTTATCTCTGACTTTTACTTTTAGTTTTAAGAACGACATATTGTCTTGTTCAATAGCAATGTTTAACCGAATGTCTTTTAAAATATCAATGGTATCTAAGTGGTTCTTAAAAGTTTCAAACTGATCTGCAGGAAGTGATAATTGGCCATTAATACCTTCTTGAGCTAAATAAATTCTACCAAGAACATCTAATGCGTTCCAGGTGACAAATAAATGGTCTCTAAATTCTTGAGGATTTTCAATTTTAGCGTACTGATAGAAAGAAAGTGTTAAACGCTCTTTGCCAGCTTTTTCAATTAATGCTGCTCTTTCTTTTGCGCTTAATGTATTGTACAGTTGCATGCTATACTAATATTTTAAGGTTAAAATTAGTTTTCGCAAAGGTACATTTTTATTTAAGGGCATAAAAAACACCTTAAATTAAATTTAAAGTGTTTTTTAATTTTAATAATAGTTCTTTTTATTTTTTATCAAAGTGTTTGATAAAACTTCACTTCAAAATCTTTAAAAAAGAATTAAAAGTGCTTTTCATAGCATAAATTTTCCCAGTACTATTTATTAGATGCAGAAACTTTAAAAAGG
>CALGIH010000203.1 GCA_937916035.1 uncultured Lacinutrix sp. | reverse complement strand
TTCTATATGTAAATAAACTTATTTCACCTCTTCGAAGTCTACATCCTCAACATCACTTCCTTCTTCAACAGTCTCTTCACCATTTTGGCTTGCATCAGCTCCAGGAGCCTGTTGTGATTCAGCTTGCGCTTTGTACATTTCTTCAGAAGCAACTTTCCAAGCTTCGTTGATTTTCTCTAAAGCAGGATCAATAATCTCAATATCTTTAGTTTCGTAAGCTTTTTTCAATTCTTCAAGAGCAGCTTCAATAGGTTGTTTCTTATCATCTGATAATTTATCACCAAATTCTTTAAGCTGACTTTCAGTTTGAAAAATCATAGCATCAGCAGCATTTAATTTATCTGCTGTTTCCTTCGCTTTTGCATCAGCATCAGCATTTACTTCAGCTTCATGCTTCATTCTCTTGATTTCTTCTTCAGTTAATCCAGAAGATGCTTCAATACGAATATCTTGAGTTTTCCCTGTAGCTTTATCACCTGCTTTTACATGGATAATTCCATTAGCATCGATATCAAAAGTTACTTCAATTTGAGGAGTTCCTCTTCTTGCTGGTGGAATACCATCTAAATGGAACCTACCAATAGTTTTGTTATCTGGTGCCATAGGACGCTCACCTTGTAATACATGTATCTCTACTGAAGGCTGATTGTCTGCAGCTGTTGAGAATACTTGTGATTTCTTAGTTGGAATCGTTGTATTTGCCTCAATAAGTTTTGTCATTACATTACCCATTGTTTCAATACCAAGTGATAAAGGTGTAACATCTAATAATAATACATCTTTAACATCTCCAGATAAAACACCACCTTGAATTGCAGCTCCAATAGCAACAACTTCATCAGGATTTACACCTTTGCTAGGCTTCTTACCGAAAAACTTTTCTACAGCTTCTTGAACTGCAGGGATACGAGTTGAACCACCTACTAATATAATTTCGTCAATATCACCTTTTGATAAACCAGCTGCTTTTAATGCAGATTGGCAAGGCTCGATAGTACGTTTTACTAAATCGTCAATTAATTGTTCAAATTTAGCTCTTGTTAAGCTTCTTACTAAGTGTTTTGGTCCACTAGCAGTAGCAGTAACGTAAGGTAAGTTAATTTCTGTTTGAGCAGAAGATGATAATTCAATCTTCGCTTTTTCAGCAGCTTCTTTTAAACGTTGCAGTGCCATTGGGTCTTTACGTAAGTCAATACCTTCTTCAGTATTAAATTCGTCAGCTAACCAATCAATGATTTTTTGATCTACGTCATCTCCTCCTAAATGTGTATCTCCATATGTTGATAACACTTCAAATACTCCATCACCTAGTTCAAGGATAGACACATCATGCGTACCACCACCAAAATCAAAAACTACAATTTTTTGGTCAATACCTTTTTTATCCATTCCGTAAGCCAATGCTGCAGCTGTTGGTTCGTTAATAATTCTACGAACTTTTAAACCTGCTATTTCACCAGCTTCTTTAGTCGCTTGACGTTGTGCATCATTAAAGTATGCAGGAACAGTAATAACTGCTTCTGTTACTTCTTGATCTAAGAACTCCTCAGCTGTTTTCTTCATTTTCTGAAGTACCATTGCTGATAATTCTTGAGGTGTATACAAACGACCATCAATATCTACTCTTGGAGTATCGTTATCACCTTTAATTACTTTATAAGGAACACGTTCTGCTTCTTTTTTAGACTCAGAGTACTTGTTTCCCATGAAACGTTTAATGGAATAAACTGTTTTTGTTGGGTTAGTCACAGCCTGACGTTTTGCAGGATCACCAACCTTGATTTCGCCACCTTCAACAAAGGCAATTACAGAAGGCGTAGTACGTCTTCCTTCAGCATTTGTTATCACAACTGGCTCGTTACCTTCCATTACAGAAACACAAGAGTTTGTTGTTCCTAAATCGATTCCAATAATTTTACTCATAATATTATATTCTTTAATTTATTGTGTTAAATTTTAATTTACCTAAGGTTGCTAAATCGTCTTTTCGAATTCCAAACATGACCTTTTTTTAAAGCGTTTAGTTTTTGTGTAAATTGATTGTTCTTTGCTTTTGATTCTTCCATAAATTCTAATTGTACTATTTTTAATACACTACTCTATTGTCAATCATTATGCCATGACAAAAAATCTGACAAGGTGTCAGAATGCCTTTAATTATTAAATTTTACTCGATGTCACTTTTGGTACATGATTTGCTACATTTAAAACAAAACTATATTATATGAAACGTTTATTATCTTTATTTACAGTATTTGCTCTCTTATTAACAGCTTGTGAAGGTGAACAAGGCCCTCCAGGATTTGATGGTTTTGATGGTTTAGATGGCGAAATTATAGCGTCTTCGGCTTTTGAAATTGTAGTCGATTTTAATGCAGAAAACAATTATGAATATATTGAGGCTTACGGATTTAATGTGTTACCATCTGATGTCACTCTAGTTTACATTTTATGGGACATAATTAATGGACAAGACGTATGGCGATTAATGCCACAAACGGTGTCATTTGATGATGGCAGTTTAGTGTATAACTTCGACTTTACGCAACAAGACGTAAGCTTCTTTTTAGATGGCACTACAGATTTTAGTACTTTAGGAGATGTTTGGACACAAGGCCAAGTGTTTAGAGTCGTAGTTATACCAGCTGATAATATTGATGGTATTGATGTGGCTGATATTAATGCAGTAATAAATTCGAATAGCATTCAAAATTTTGACCTTAGATAATTAAGTATTTAGATAAAAAATAATAAAGTCCGAAAGTGTAATTTTCGGGCTTTTTTTGTGCAAATAATTAAATCAACTTTCCTCAATTTTAAACACACAACATGTATATTTGTCCAAACACTTTAAAGTATTAGTTAATGGAATGTATTTCTGTTTTTGACATGTTAAAAATTGGTGTAGGTCCCTCAAGTTCTCACACTTTAGGACCTTGGCGAGCTGCTGAACGTTGGATTAAAGAGCTTAAAGCTGCCAATAAATTTGACAAGGTAGAGAAGATTACTATTGATTTGTATGGCTCCTTGTCATTAACTGGAAAAGGACACGCAACTGACTTCGCAATTATGTTAGGTTTAAGTGGTGCAGATCCTGAAACTATTCCCACAGAATCTATTGATATC
>CALGIH010000202.1 GCA_937916035.1 uncultured Lacinutrix sp. | reverse complement strand
TTTAAAGCAGCGTAAATTGATAAAGCTCCAAGAATAAAAAAGGACATGGAAAACAAAAAATTGCGTGATCCAAAAGATGCATAAATTAACATGAAGGTTAAAAAAATAACTACGAGGATGTTGACTTTAAGAGCGTCAAACATTTCATCAGGAGTAATTTTTCCGCTTTGGACAGCTCGCTCTGGACCAATTCTATCGTCATTATCAGTGCCTTTTACACCATCTCCATAATCATTGGCAAGGTTTGAAAGTATTTGAAACCCTAGGGTTACAAGAATGGCAAGGATGAAGATTTTGTAATCGAAAAACCCATTGTAATAAGCTATACAACCACCAATAATAATTCCTGAAACTGATAAAGGCAATGTCCTTAGCCTGAACGCAGAAAGCCAAAGTTTTAATCTATCCATATATTAAGGAATCCATTTTTTTACAAAATTAGGTTTACGCTTTTCTAAAAAGGCGTCGCGACCTTCAATAGCTTCATCTGTCATATAAGCTAATCGTGTAGCTTCGCCAGCAAATATTTGCTGACCAACCATACCATCATCTGTTAAATTCATTGCGAACTTAAGCATTTTTATAGAGGTAGGTGATTTAGCCAAAATCTCTTGAGCCCAATCATATGAAGTACTTTCAAGTTCATCATGTGGAATAACAGCATTTACCATTCCCATTTCATAAGCTTCTTGAGCTGAGTAATTTCTTCCCAAAAAGAAAATTTCCCTGGCTCTTTTCTGACCAACCATTTTAGCTAAATATGCTGAGCCATAACCACCGTCAAAACTAGTAACGTCTGCATCAGTTTGTTTAAAAATAGCATGCTCTTTGCTTGCTAAAGTTAAATCACAAACCACATGAAGACTGTGTCCTCCTCCAACTGCCCAACCAGGAACTACAGCAATCACTGCTTTTGGCATGAACCGAATGAGACGTTGAACTTCTAATATATTCAAACGATGGTAACCATCTTCTCCTACATAACCTTGCTTTCCTCTAGCTTTTTGGTCGCCTCCGCTACAAAATGAATAGACACCATCTTTTGTTGATGGTCCTTCAGCACTTAACAATACAACTCCAATATTTGTGTCTTCATTAGCATCATAAAATGCATCATACAACTCGCTTGTAGTTTGTGGTCTAAATGCATTGCGAACATCTGGTCTATTAAAAGCTATACGAGCCACACCATTACATTTTTTGTAAGTGATATCTTCGTATTTCTTGACGTCAATCCAATTAATTGCACTCATAAATTATTCCGTTTAAAATCAAAAATAAAATTTTTGAGTTGTTTTATTCTGTTTTGGCTAAATAAATTCCGTCGTCCTTCATTTCAATCAATCGTTGTCTGTAAAGACTGCCAATTGCTTTCTTAAAACTTTTTTTACTCATCTGAAGTACAGACTTAATTTTCTCGGGATCTGATTTATCAGTAAGTGATATGAATCCACTATTATCTTCCAATTCATCAAGAATCCGTTGAGAATTTGGTTCAATATTTCTATAACCTATTTGCCCTAATGCAATATCTAATTTATTTCCTGGTCTAATTTTCTTGACAATACCTTTCAACTTATCTCCAATACTCAAATCGGTAAAAATAAGGTCGTTATAAATTAAACCTAGATGCTTCTTATTTACAATAACATTCATACCAATATCTGAAGGGTGAGAAACTATTAAATCTACCTCTTCAAATTCAGAAACTGTTAATTCCTTATTATCTAAAAAATGGTTGGTCTTGCTTGAAGCAGCCAATCTATTGGTTTTATCGTCTAAATAGCAATGCACTAAATACCAACCGCCTTTTTTCATACTGAAGGCTTGTTCTTTAAATGGACAAAATAGTTCTTTAAGCATTCCCCAATCTAAGAATGCTCCAATTTGGGTTACTGCATTACAGCGTAACAAAGCAAATTCACCTTTCGTTATAAAAGGTCTATCTGTAACTGCGACAACGCGTTCTTCATTATCCAAATACACAAAAACCTCAAGCTTATCGTAAATTCTGAAGCTTTCAGGTTTATATCTATTAGGCAATAATACTTCATTTCCTTCGTCATCTGCTAAATATAAACCTTGTTCAGATTCACGAAGTACTTCTAGCACATTATATTCTCCAATGTTTATCATGCTACAAATGTAGCATATTACTATGCATAAAAAAAGCATCACTTATAAAAGTGACGCCTTGTATATCAGTCATAAAAATCACTACCAATACGCAGACTCTTTACCAAATTGTTTTGTTAATAAAT
>CALGIH010000201.1 GCA_937916035.1 uncultured Lacinutrix sp. | reverse complement strand
CTGAACAAAAATCAAAAGCCTGTTGCACATTTTGAGCAAACGCATCTTCATCTTCAATCCAATGATCACTTGGCGCAACTATCATTATAGCATCTTTATTTTCTTTTTGAATTTTCAATGCTGCATACAAAATACAAGGTGCTGTATTACGTATTGCTGGTTCTAAAACTACTTGACGTTTTGTAACTCCTGGAAGTTGTTCAAAAACTAAATCGTTATAGCGTTCATTAGTTAAAATGAATATGTTTTCTTTAGGAATTATATTGCTTAAACGACTGAATGTTTTTTGAATGAGCGTTTCACCAGTTCCCAACATATCGTGAAACTGCTTCGGAAAATCCTGTGTACTAACTGGCCAAAACCTCGACCCAACTCCTCCCGCCATTAAGATGGCATAATAATTTTTGTTCATATTTTAATTCTATTGTCATTTTGAATATAGTGAAGAATCTTTATGCGAAAAGACCTTTCGACTGCGCTCAAGGTGACGTAAATTATTTTTTCATTAATTCTACTTCAGCATTCGGATTGAAAAGATACAACTTTCCTGATTTCACTTCAACACATTCAAATCGTTTTCTTCGTTTTGTTCCTTTTAAAAACACTTTTCCATTATATAACTTAAATGTTTTACCTAATGGCACTTCAAATACATAAAACTTATCATTGGCTTCATCAAACTGTTTTAAGGCTAACGCTAAGTCTGAATCTGTATCACTCGATGCTTTTGGATTTTTAAAATGCTTTGCTAATAATGGCAACAAGTCATTCTGAAAAATATCAGGATTTAAAAACGGTAACATCAAGTGCTGAAAGGTGTTCTTCCACTCTAGACCATGAGGCTTTATAAAACGACCATATTCTTTATAGGCTTCAAAATGAGCGATTTCATGAATCAAGGTGATTAAAAATCGATAGGAATTCAAATTCGAATTTACTGTTATTTGATGCTTTCCATTCGGCAATCGCTTATAATCACCATGTCTTGTTTTGCGCTCATTCTTCACCTTTACAACTAAATGATCATAATCCAATAGTTCTAAAACCCTTGGAATTGCCGTTTCTGGAATATATTGCTTGAGCACATTTTGCATGGGAACAAAAATAAGAGAATAAATTGCGCTAACACAACAATTCTTTTAATTTAGCTATGATGAAACATTCCAAATTAGTTCTTCCAATTATAGTCATTTCTCAGTTTTGTTGTACATCGCTTTGGTTTGCTGGCAATGGTGTCATGAAGGACCTAGTAGAAGCTTTCAATCTGGAAATTTCTGCTGTTGGACATTTAACATCTGTTGTCCAGTTTGGATTTATTTTAGGCACCTTGATTTTTGCATTGCTCACTATTGTAGATCGTTTTTCGCCATCAAAAGTATTTTTTGTTTGTGCTATTATTGGCAGCTTATTCAATCTTACAACAGTTCTCGATAATCAAACTATCCATTCTTTGATAACAATTCGATTTTTCACAGGATTTTTCCTTGCAGGCATTTATCCTGTTGGAATGAAAATAGCAGCAGATTATTACGACATAGGATTGGGTTTGTCATTAGGTTATTTGGTTGGAGCTTTAGTAATAGGCACTGCATTTCCGCATTTTCTTAAAGTTTTTGATACTGACGTTTCTTGGCAATATCTTTTGGTTTTTATTTCAATTATTGCAGCATTTGGTGGCGTTTTAATACTCTTATTTGTCCCCAATGGACCTTATAGAAAAGTAAGCCAGAAGCTTCAACTGGGAGCTTGGTCTGAAAATTTTAAAAACAAAAACTTCAGATCTGCAGCCTTTGGATATTTTGGACATATGTGGGAATTGTACGCATTCTGGGCTTTTGTGCCTTTAATGTTGTCGACCTTTCTTTCTAAAAATCCATCATTGAGTTTTAATGTGCCTTTATGGTCATTTCTCATTATCGCCATTGGTGGCTTTGCCTGTATTGCAAGTGGTTATTTATCATTAAACTATAAAACAAAACGCATTGCCTTTGTAGCATTACTTTTGTCTTGTTTATGCTGTTTGGTGTCTCCTTTCATTTTTCAATCGAGTTCGCAATATCTGTTTTTAGGCTTTTTATTGTTTTGGGGAATGGTAGTCATTGCAGATTCTCCTTTATTTTCAACACTTGTTGCACAAAACGCCATTCCAAAATTTAAAGGCACTGCATTAACAATGGTTAACTGTATTGGCTTTTCCATTACCATTATTAGTATCCAATTGATAAATTATGTTGCTAGTATCTGGAATCCAAGTTATATCTTTATGCTATTAGCTATTGGACCAATTTTTGGCCTCATAGCACTTTATAAGAAAACTTAAGCCTTTATGAATATCACAAAACCAACCTTAATCTTAGACGAAGCCAAATGTAAAGCGAATATTGCGTTTATGGCTGATAAAGCTAAAAAGCACAATATTGAACTACGACCACATTTTAAAACACATCAATCGTTAGAAATTGGCCAATGGTTTAAGGAAGCAGGTGTTTCAAAGATTACCGTTTCATCACTTGATATGGCTGAGTATTTTGCTAAAGATTGGAACGATATTACTGTTGCTTTTCCTGTGAACATATTAGAAATTGACACCATTAACAGATTGGCTAGCAAAGTCACTTTAAACCTGCTTGTTGAATCTGTTGCTACTGCTGAATTTTTAATAAAGCATTTAAAGCATTCCGTTAATTTTTTGATTAAACTGAATATTGGCAATGGTAGAACAGGATTAATGCCAAATAATACTGAAACCATTGACGCCATTCTTGAAACAACTAAAAACACTGACAGATTAAACTTCATTGGTTTTCTTGGTCATGCAGGACAAACCTATAAATGCAGAAGTAAAACTGAAATTTTAAAAGTGCATGAAGAAGCCCAAGCAACCATTGTAAATGTAAAAAACAAATACAAAGCACAGTATCCTAATATCATTGTGTCTTATGGCGACACACCTAGTTGCAGTGTTGCCGACAATTTTGAAGGCCTTGATGAACTACGACCAGGAAACTATGCCTTTTATGATGTAATGCAAGTACAAATAGGAGACTGCAGTTATAATGATATTGCAGTTGCCATGGCTTGTCCAATTGTATCCATACATAAAGACAGAAACCAGATAGTCATTTATGGAGGAGGCATTCATTTTTCAAAAGACCGAATAGAAAAGAATGGAACTTTAGTTTTTGGAGAAGTTGCTAAAAGCAATGGTTCAACTTGGCATGATGTGATACCGAATATGTATTTAAAAGCTTTGTCACAAGAACATGGTGTGGTCTCAGTACCAGAAACTGAAATTAACAACTATAACATTGGAGATATTATTTATGTATTACCTGTTCATTCTTGTATGACTGCTGATTTGATGAAACGTTATACAACTACTGAAGGTTATAGGATAACAATGATGGTTAATTATTAAGGTTTTAGAAATTACTTTAACTTGACTTTGTCAAAAAAATAGTCGAAATTCGTTTAACGTCTGATATAAGTCA
>CALGIH010000200.1 GCA_937916035.1 uncultured Lacinutrix sp. | reverse complement strand
AGTTGAATTTCCATTAAGCATTAAAAGCGTTGCAATTTTTTTTGCCAAAATAAAATCATTTGCGCTACTATGCATATAAGATTGAACAATCCATAATAATGCTATGGTGATACATGGAATAAAGAATACAGCTCCTTTTTTTAGAGGAACTAAAAATCCTGAAATAAAAGCAGCTATCATCACCGACCACCAAGGCAAGTACAATGATAGTAAATAGGCAAGAATGACTGTGAAAATGAAGTTTTTTATATTTTTATTCATTTGAAGGATTTAAAATTTGTGAAAAAATAACACCAGCATTTTGGTTTTTATCTTGCATAAAATTAAGTTTTAAGTATTCACCAGCTGCCCAAGTATCAACCAAATCATCATAGAATTTACTTCCAGGATTACCAGATTGTCCTCCAGGATACACACCTAAAGCAGTAGGAGGTGAGGTCATTTCAACAATCATTCGCCATGACGGACCATGATTCTGACTGGTAGCATTTACAATACCTGAATAACCGCCAATTGGCAAGTCATGTCTTGAAAAGGCAGGAAGTGATTGTAGTAAGTGACCAATGTATGTGGCTTTTGCTTCTCCCCAATTAATAGTGCCTTTATTAGTTTGAAGCTGATTAAGTTTAGTAACGGCCTCTTTAAATGCCATTAAAAATAAATCGTTGGCTGTTTCTACTTCTGGAGTTTCTAAATTATCCATGAACGCGTCATTTGGATAATTTTTTAACATATAAACGGTTTGGTATTTAAAAGGATAATCTAAAGCTAAACTGTCATTTTCTATTTCATCCCAAGTTAATTCAGCTAATTTATCATACCAAATTTGCCATATTGTTGGACCAACTTCGTCAATATCATTATTATATTTCCAAGTTTTAATTTTTTCAAGAATATTTTGTTCTTCCGAAGATAACTCCGCTTTTTCAATCACAGGAATCATAAAAGGCAGTAATTCTGACGCTTGCATATTGAAATTATTGTTGTGCAAATCCTTAAAATCCTGGATATCAAATTTGTCTTTAGATCGAAAAAAATCATTAATGACTCTGTTTCTATAGGTTTCATAACCATCATTAAAAACATAATATGGATACGTTGAATCAACAGGATGCTGGTTGGCAGAACTTACAAAACCACGTTCAGGATTTTTAGTGTGTGCATTATGCTCTTGCGGAATGAAACTTTGCCAATCGTGTTCTGGATTGCTACCATCCAATAAGAATTTTCCTTGTCCTTTCCATTTATTTGGAAATTTACCTTGAATCCAAATAGCAATGTCACCTTCAGTTGACGAAAAAATAAAGTTTTGAGCTGGTGCCACAAACGTTTTTATGGCGTTTTTATAATCGTCATAATTTTTTGCGGAGTTGAGTTTTAATAAGCTGCGTTGGTTGTTGCCACCAAGATGTCCTGTCCATTTCATGGCATAACCAACCTTTTCGCCATTGCCTTTAAAATTAGCATCATAAGTTACAGGTCCATGGTGTGTATAGGTAACAGTATCTAAATAAGTTTCTTTGCCTCTAATTTTTATTTCTTCAACGCGTTTAGACGTTGACATCCAAGCGTTATTATATTTGTAATTGGAGTTTGTTTCGTCTTCAAATTCAATTTTATACCAATCTATCACATCTCTTGTGGCATTGGTCATTCCCCAAGAAATATGATTATTAAAACCAATGGTGATGCCAACAGCTCCAGGTAGTGAGACGCCATACGTGTTTTGTTCAGGTGTTGATAATTGTATTGCGTACCAAATAGAAGGTAACTTGAGTCCTAAATGCGGATCATTGGCAAGGATAGCATTTCCAGAATATGATTTTTCTGGACTTACAGCCCAATTGTTACTTCCATTATCTGGATGTGGCTTTTCAATAGTTTCCTTCATATAGTCCAAAGGCATTTCAGAATCTGGAATTGGAGTTTGTCCAGCATTTTCCATTGTGCTCCAATCTGTTTCAGCCGAAATTACAGGATCGTTAACATCAAAAAAATCGGGATACAGTATATCAAAACGTTCTTTACCATATTTTTTCAAAAAGTTGGTGTATTCTAAATCGCTATCGCTTCCAGCCAGCATTTTGGTCATGTACATTAATAATAAAGCCGTTTTTTTTATAGTCCATGGTTCAGGAACATAGTCCAATAACTTATATTCCACTGGAAAATTCTCAGGTTTTAAAGTATTGATGTATTGGTTGACACCATCAGCATAAGCCTCAATGTAGCTCATGGTTTCTGGATCGTCTTCCATGGCTTTTAGTGATTGTTCAGCACCAAAGACCATGCCCCGTCGGCGTTCGGTTCTATCATAATTAAGTGCAGTTTCTCCAATAATTTCACTCAGTCGTCCAGCAGCAGCAAATGTTTGAAATTCCATTTGCCATAAACGATGTTGAGCTGTTACATAACCTTGTGCTTTGTATAAATCTGTTTTGTTTTCTGCAAAAATATGCGGAATTAAATGCTCATCATATTTCACAGTTACTGGGGCAGATAATCCACTTAAATTTATAGCTGATTCAGAATAAGATTCTGTGATTTCATTTTGCCAAACGCCTTGACTTGGGCTTAAAAACTTACCTAAAGGAGGAAGACTGCCTAACTTGGTATTAAGTGCATAAAAGGTTGCCAATGTTAAAATCAATGATAACCCAAATTTAAACTTCTTCATGTAGAATTATTTTTCGAAGCTGAAAAATACTAATTATTTATGAGTTTTTTGAAACCAAAAACCTATTTAAGAAAGTAGGTTAAGTATGATCTGAGTAATTTGCTTTGTACGTTTGGGAAGACCCTTTGAAAGATCTTGAATGCACTTTACTAATTTAGAAATAAAAAAGGGAGTAAGCAATACTTAGAATTACGTTCTTTTTAACGCAAAACAATCTTTTTTATAAGCTCTTTTTCCAAGTGCTCATTAAGCATTGTAATAATTTTCTCTTTGCCATAGCTTAATTCTTCACGAAGCACTGATGAGCTTAAATCGACATATAGAATGTCTCTTTTTAGTTGCACATTGGTTGTGTAATTATTAACACCATTTCCCATAAGGCTAGCCCAAGCTTCCTTAACATCAACCTTATCTAATCCATCTTGTAAACGATTTTCACTTACAAATTCTTTTAAGACGTCACTGAGTTTAAGATGTTCGTTGTTGCGTTTCATTAGTCTAAAGTCAGTTTTTCAAAAGGTTTGTAAGTATATTCAAATCCATCAGCATTGGTTATTACCAATTCGTTTTCTGAAGCTGAATCAATAGTTTCCTTAAAGGTAATACTATTTACTGTATAATAAATGAGAAGTTCGTTGTTTTTAATTTTTAAAACAAAAGGAGATTCGTGCTGTGTCACTGTAAATTTTCCATCCAATGATGGAGCAACTTTTTTTCTAAAACCTGTTAAATCATCATTGACTTTAAAATAATCTACAGAAGTACTTATCGTATAAGATTTAACCGATTTATTGTTTTTTGATACATCTGCTATTTCCCAGTAACCTTCAATATGTTGAATGTAAGATTCTGGGTTTTTATTACAACTAAATACGCTAAAAGCAACAGTAATAATTAAAACAAGCTTTCTCATAATTTGAACAATTTATAAGATTGATGTACACTTTTTACAGCACTTTCAGTGCGTTCGGGATGTGTATCGCTAATAAATATTTGTCCGAAGTTTTCTTTATCAACCAAACTAATAATTTGTGATACACGTTGGTCATCTAATTTATCAAAAATATCATCCAGCACTAAAAGAGGATTCACACCACTTTGGGCTTTTATAAAATCAAACTGTGCTAATTTAAGCGCAATTAAAAACGATTTTTGCTGTCCTTGACTACCGAATTTTTTGATTGGATGTTCGTCAATTTCAAAACTCAAGTCATCTTTATGAATACCGACGCTTGTGTACTGCAGAGCTCTATCTCTTTTAATGTTTGCTTCTAATAAGGTTTTTAAGTCGTTATCAAAAAGGTCGCTTTTATAAACCAAATTTACAGCTTCGTTATTATTACTTATCCATTCGTAGCGAGATTTAAAAATAGGAATAAAGGTCTCTAAGAAATCTGAACGTTTTTTAAAGATCAGATCTCCTATTGTATTAAGCTGTTCATTATAAACCTCTAGTGAGTCTTTATTAAAAGTGTTATTTAAAGCAAAATATTTTAATAAAGCATTTCTTTGCGCTATTAGTTTTTGATATTTTATTAAATCTGACAAGTAAATTTTATCGCTTTGCGAGATCACACTATCAATAAATTTTCGACGTGTATCACTACCTTCAATAATCAAATCACGATCTGCAGGAGAGATTATTACCAGAGGTAAAAACCCAATGTGATCACTAAACTTGTCATAATTTTTTCCGTTTCGTTTAATGATTTTTTTCTGTCCCTTTTTTAAAGAGATAATTATTTTTTCCTCTCTATTTTCTCTATCATAAACACCATCAACAACAAAGAAATCTTCATTGTGTTTTATATTCTGAGAAGAAATAGGGTTGAAGTAACTTTTACCAAATGAAAGATGGTAAATAGCATCTAGAGCATTGGTTTTTCCAATACCATTTGGCCCAACAAAACAATTTATTTTAGCATCAAAATCAAATGATTTACTATCAAAATTTTTGTAGTTAATAAGTGATAAAGATTTTAATATCATAAATAAATTTGAGTTGAATGCTTGACAAAAGCATCTCTTTCTTAAAATGGAGTTGCAAAATATTGAAAAATAACAAATAATATACCTTTTTTATACCAATAAAAATTTTATTTTTGCGGCGCACAAATATAGAAGATATGGCGACTTACAAGAAAAGGGGATATAAACCAAAAACTAAGGAAGACAAAGATAGTAAGATTGAAGAGCAGTCAACTATTGCTGGAGTATTCAATAGCTTAGATGAAGGTGCTTCCAAAACTGAAGAATGGGTAATAGCAAAACAAAAATATATATTTATTATTGTTGGACTAGCTGCAGCCATAGTACTTGGTTATTTAGGTTACACTAGATTAATTCATGCTCCAAAACAAAGTGAGGCTATGAATGAAATGTACCAAGCACAACAATATTTCAATGATGCTGTAGCTGGAGTTGAAAAAGATTCAATGTTTACTTTATCATTAAATGGAGGTAACGGAAAATTTGGAATGCTTGATATTGCTAAAGAATACAGTGGAACAGATGCTGGTAACTTAGCAAATTATTATGCTGGAATTGCTTACCTTAATTTAAAAGATTATCAAAACGCCGTATCCTACTTAGGCAAATTTAAAAGTAGTGATGAAGTTCTTGGATCAATTGCTAAAGGTGGTATTGGTGATGCATTTGTGCAATTAAACCAACCAGAAGATGCTCTTGATTATTATGTTCAAGCAGCTGAAATTAAATCTAATAACTTTACAACACCGACTTACTTATATAAAGCAGGAACTATTGCTTTGCAATTAGGAAAGAATAGCAATGCTTTAAAATATTTTAAGCGAATAAAAGACGAATTTTCGTCGTCTACTGAAGCTGCAAATATTGATGTATTTATTGGTAGAGCAGAAGCTGCTAGCAACTAAAACATGGCAACAGCGAATAAAAACTTATCAGAATAC
>CALGIH010000199.1 GCA_937916035.1 uncultured Lacinutrix sp. | reverse complement strand
ACCTCGTACGCTCTGCGTCGAGGTAGTTCATTAGACCCTTAAAACTTTCACAATCTATTATTTATGAATAAAAACCACCTTATTGCTTCTCTTTCATTTAGCCTGATTGTTATATCCTTATTTGGTTTACCCACTTCTATTTTTAGCTCTTTAAATGATAATATTGAGAAAAGCATTACAACACCCAATAGTTTATTAGCTCCAAATGGGTCAATATCAGGAACTACTTCTGTATGCCAAAACGAAACACCTTTACCATTAATAACTTTTACTGGTTCTGGAGGCTCTACCCCATATACATTTACGTACACAATAAATGGAGGAGGAAATCAAACTATAACAACAACTGGTAATAATGATTCTATAGATTTATCTTTAAGCACAGATACAATTGGAACTTTTATATATGAATTAGTCTCTGTTGAAGATAATGCTGGAGATGTTACCAATGAAAACGGAACTGCAACAGTAATAGTAACTGAACTTCCAACGGTTAGCTTTAGTTTCAACAATAACACATGTTCTGGTGATGCTGTTTCGTTTACATCAAATGTAACAGGAAGTAATCCTTTTACATATAGCTGGAATTTTGGTGATGGTCCAGATTCTACGGTGGCCAATCCCAGTCATGTATTTACGGCTTTAGGTTATGGTGTCAGAAATTTTACGGTGACATTAAGCGTTACTGATAGTAATGGCTGTAGTAACTCTGTATCTAATTTTATTACAGTTTTAGAGCGTCCAGATATTAGTTTTATAGTAACAAATTCCAAAGGCTGGATCATTAATATTTGATAAAGCTATTTTTTAAAGCGGCTTCATTAACACTCCTATTATTTATGGCATCCATTCTGGATACTCTACCAATGGAATTTTCTGGAGCAATAGGTTTGGTACGTTCTAAGTAGTTTTTAACTGCAGTTTCTGTTTTTGCAATTTCTTCTTTAATAATTTTTAAAATTGAATCAAGTTCAGCCTTTTTCATTACATAAAACAGTATTTACCCAAGACTTCGCTTCTTCTATGGTTTCAAAAATTTCAAAGGGTTTATCATTAAAAAATAATTTTCCTACTTCAGGATTCCCTTTTGATAATGGAACTTCTGCAACTACAGCAAATCCAACTAGGTTTTTTATTTTTGAAGTTTACATATAAATAGAAGGATCCACAGAGTAAGAGTTTTTTCTATGAGAGATATAAACAAACGGTCTATCTTTAAAAAAATCACTTGCAATGTCTTCTAAAACTTTATTCTTATCAGGTGTTAAATGAAAATCTTTTTCATATAAGAAATAACATAATCTGGATAAACTTCTATTGAGCAAAATGAGTATTCTAAAGTCTTTAACATGTCTAAAGTTAATTGTTTGAGAATAATTATCAAAAAAAAACTCCACTTAAATAAGTGGAGTCTCTTAATGTTAATATTCTATCTACGATTTAGTAGGCTTTTCATGTTTTTTTATCTTAATAGTAAGCTCAGTAGCATCTTTCTCGATGTCCATACTTATCACGTCACCTTCGTGGATTTTAGAAGTAATAATCTTTTCAGCAAGTGCATCTTCAATGTATTTCTGAATAGCTCTTTTTAAAGGTCGTGCTCCATATTGTTGGTCAAAACCTTTATCTGCAATAAAATCTTTAGCTTTTTTACTTAATTTAAGCGTGTAGCCAAGTTCTTTTATTCTTTCAATAAGTTTTTCTAATTCTATGTCAATAATTAAGTTAATATCCTCTTTTTGAAGCACATTAAAGACGACTACATCATCAATTCTGTTTAAAAATTCAGGAGCAAAAGCTTTTTTCAAGGCGTTCTCAATAATACCTCTTGAATTGTCTGTTGCTTGAGATTTTTGTGCCGACGTACCAAAACCAACTCCAGTTCCAAAATCTTTTAGTTTTCTAGCTCCAATATTTGAAGTCATAATAATAATGGTGTTACTAAAGTCAATTTTTCTACCCATACTATCAGTTAGGTAACCATCATCAAGTACTTGTAGTAACATATTAAACACATCTGGATGCGCTTTTTCAATTTCATCTAAAAGAACAACAGCATAAGGTTTTCGTCTAATTTTTTCAGTTAATTGTCCACCTTCTTCATAACCAACATAACCTGGAGGTGCTCCAATAAGTCTTTAAATTGCAAATTTCTCCATATACTCGCTCATATCAATTCTTATAAGCGTGTCTTCACTATCAAAAAGTTCTCTAGCCAACACCTTGGCCAATTGCGTTTTACCAACACCTGTTTGACCTAAAAAGATAAAGGACCCAATTGGTTTATTCGGATCTTTAAGTCCAGCACGATTACGCCGAATAGCTTTTACAACCTTTGAAACAGCTTCATCTTGACCAATAACCTTACCTTTAATAAGTTCTGGTAGTTTTGCAAGCTTGTTGCTTTCAGTTTGTGCAATTCTATTTACAGGAATACCTGTCATCATAGAAACGACGTCTGCTACATTATCTTCAGTTACAGTTTCACGATGCTCTTTGGAGTCTTCTTCCCACTTTTTCTGAGCTTCAGCTAAGCTTTTTTCAAGTCGTTTTTCATCGTCACGAAGCTTTGCAGCTTCCTCATATTTTTGCTTTTTAACAACTGAGTTTTTAGTTGCTTTTACAGCTTCTAATTCTTCCTCAAGCGCTAAAATTTGTTTTGGAACATCAATATTTGTAATGTGAACACGAGATCCAGCTTCATCCAAAGCATCAATAGCTTTGTCTGGTAAAAAACGTTCAGACATATAACGATTAGTCAACTTTACACAAGCTTCAATAGCTTCTCGAGTATAAACTACATTATGATGATCTTCATATTTATCTTTAATATTATTAAGAATTTCAATGGTTTCAATAACCGTTGTTGGTTCAACGATCACTTTTTGAAAACGTCGCTCTAAAGCACCATCTTTTTCAATATATTGTCTGTATTCATCAAGTGTTGTAGCACCAATACATTGAATTTCTCCACGCGCTAATGCTGGTTTAAACATGTTTGCAGCATCTAGACTTCCAGTAGCTCCTCCAGCACCAACAATGGTATGAATTTCATCAATAAATAAAATAATATCATTATTTTTTTCAAGCTCATTCATCACAGCTTTCATACGTTCTTCAAACTGTCCTCTGTACTTTGTTCCTGCAACTAAGCTTGCTAAATCAAGAGTAACTACACGTTTGTTGAATAGTATACGAGATACTTTTCTACTTACTATTCTATTGGCTAAACCTTCTGCAATAGCAGATTTACCAACTCCTGGTTCACCTATTAATAAGGGATTATTCTTTTTACGTCTACTCAAAATTTGAGAGACACGTTGTATTTCCTTTTCACGACCAACAACAGGGTCTAGTTTTCCTTCTTCGGCCATTACAGTTAAATCGCGGCCAAAATTATCTAATACAGGTGTTTTGGATTTTTTAGTACTCTTGCTGGTTGACTGACCAAAAGGATTGTCTTTTGAACTGTCGTCAGAAGAAGAATCGTCATCTGAGAAGGATTCTGCTTTTGGGGATTCTATGTAATCGTCTTCGTTTGTAATCATATATTTAAACTGCTCTTTAACATTATCGTAATCAACTTTTAGTTTATTCAATAATTTTGTTGTTGGGTCATTTTCATTTCTAAGAATACATAACAATAAATGTGCTGTATTAATAGAGGTACTTTGAAAAAGCTTTGCTTCTAAAAATGTCGTTTTTAAAGCACGTTCTGCTTGACGTGTTAGATGCAGATTTTTCTTTTCGTTGGAAGCAATTGAAATATTAGGATTTGCTGGACTTAAAATTTCAACTTTTCGCCTTAAATGGTTTAAATCAATTTCTAAAGCTCCTAAAATGTCAATGGCTTTGCCATTTCCATCTCGTAACAAACCAAGCATTAAGTGTTCAGTACCAATAAAATCATGACCTAAACGCAGTGCTTCTTCCTTGCTGTAAGCAATTACATCTTTTACTCTTGGTGAAAAATTATCATCCATAAATTATTCCTTTCTGCATTAAAAATAGTAAAAACAAGGTGATAAATTCAAAAACCATACCTTAATTTGACTAAGTGATGCTAATTGACAAAAAAAACTCTATAAAATCAAAACATTTAACGTTATAGTTATTAACGAAAATCACCCTAAATATTGTTGATAAAATATCTTAAAAAGCAATGTAAATATCAAGCTACCGCTAACAAAAAACGTATATTAGCTCGATTTGAAAACCTACAAAAAATCTAATTAAACGTATATATGGCAGAAGGAGAAAAAGTCATTCCAATTAACATTGAAGATGAAATGAAATCGGCTTACATTGATTATTCAATGTCAGTCATTGTGTCACGTGCACTACCAGATGTAAGAGATGGTCTAAAACCAGTCCATAGACGTGTGCTTTACGGCATGCATGAACTAGGTGTTAGAGCCAATACTGCTCACAAAAAATCAGCAAGAATTGTTGGTGAAGTTTTAGGTAAATATCATCCGCATGGCGATACATCTGTATATGATGCTATGGTACGTATGGCTCAAGAATGGAGTTTGCGTTACATGCTTGTTGATGGTCAAGGTAACTTTGGTTCTGTTGATGGAGATAGTCCTGCAGCAATGCGTTATACGGAAGCCAGAATGCGCAAAATATCTGAAGACATGTTGGCAGATATTGACAAAGAAACAGTTGATCATAAATTAAATTTTGATGATACACTCCAAGAGCCAACAGTATTACCAACTCGAATTCCGGGACTGCTTGTAAATGGAGCTTCTGGTATTGCAGTAGGTATGGCAACAAATATGCCTCCTCATAACCTGTCGGAAGTTGTTGATGGTATCAATGCTTATATAGATAATACAGACATTGAAATTGATGAGTTAATTACACATGTTAAAGCACCAGATTTTCCAACTGGAGGAATTATTTATGGTTATGATGGTGTAAGAGAAGCTTTCAAAACTGGTCGTGGTCGTATTGTAATGCGTGGTAAAGCGATTATTGAAGAAGTTCAAGGTAAAGAATGTATCATAGTTACCGAAATTCCATATCAGGTTAACAAAGCAGATATGATTAAAAAAACTGCTGATATTGTTAACGATAAGAAACTAGAAGGTATTTCGACCATTCGTGATGAATCTGATAGAAACGGAATGCGCATTGTTTACGTTTTAAAGCGTGATGCCATTCCAAATATTGTTTTAAACAAATTATACAAATATACTGCGCTTCAATCGTCATTCAGTGTGAATAATATTGCATTGGTTAAAGGACGACCTGAAATGTTGAATCTTAAAGATATGATTCATCATTTTGTAGAGCACAGACATGAAGTTGTTGTTAGAAGAAGCACGTACGAATTGCGTAAAGCCGAAGAACGTGCTCATATTTTAGAAGGATTAATTATAGCTTCAGATAATATTGATGAAGTTATTGCATTAATTCGGTCGTCTGCCAATGCTGATGAAGCTAAACAAAAGTTGATTGATAGATTTGAGCTTAGCGAAATTCAAGCCAAGGCTATTGTTGAAATGCGTTTGCGTCAACTTACAGGTTTAGAACAAGATAAGCTAAGAGCAGAGTACAATGATTTAATGATAACTATTGAAGACTTAAAAGATATTC
>CALGIH010000198.1 GCA_937916035.1 uncultured Lacinutrix sp. | reverse complement strand
CGCTTGTTTTACTTGATCAATTTCTACATCAATTGTATTTCTATCCAATTTAGCCAACTCAATATCTGGTTTAGATTTTGCGAATTTTACTAAATCTGCTCGTTTTAATATGGTTTCAATGTTTTTAATATCATCTTTATTAATATCAATTTTATTACCATCTTTAAGAATATTTAATCTATTTATTAATTGATCAGTGGTGCTTTCTAAAGCACGATCATAGACTTTTTCATCCAAATATTTTCTGATAATTTGGGTTAAATCTGAATAGTAAGCCTTGATTTCATTGTTTTCTAAATAATGCGCATTGTCTAATGCTTGAAGTGCTAATTTTGCACGCTCGTATGGTGGAAGCAATGCTACTTTTTCTTCTTCAGTTAATGGTTTTTCTCTCCATATAAACCAATACAGCAGAAAAGCTATAAGTGCTAAAATTAATAGTATTCCAAAAAAATAAAGCCACCATTTACTTGGGCTTTTATCGACTTCAATAATAGGCTTAATGTCATATAAGCCTTGTTTGGTAGTATCTACTACAATATTATTAACTTCAACTTTGAGAGAATCTGTGAGAAATTCGTAATCACCAATCACTATTTTTTGTCTCGGAATGGTATATTTACCAGAATCAAATTGAGTCAATCCATACTTTTTTATAAGCCTGAATCTATCATTCATTTTTGTGGCCTCAACCTGATAAGATTCTATCATTTCTAGTGGCTGAAATGTTTGTCCTTCAGGAAAAACAACCAAACTGGTTGTGTCAACCTCTACTTCTATTTTATAAGTGAGTTCTTGTCCTATTTTAATTGATAACGAATCTATTGAAGCTGTTATTTTTTGCGCATTAGCAGAAATAGATAACAAACAAAAAACCAAAGACAACAGGGTGCTGCTTTTTAAAATACGTTTATATTGTAATTCTTTGCTCATTAACTTATCCTCTTCTTTTAAAATATCCCAACAATTTTTTCACATAACTTTCATCAACACGACAATCGATAACTCCTGCACCAGATTTTGTAAAGCTGTCATTATAATAGTTTACTTTTTCGTTATAAAATTTACCATAATTAAGCCTTACTTTTTTTGAGTTTGTATTTACCAACATTAATTCGCCAGATTCTTCATCAAGCATTTGCACCATCCCAAGATTTGGTATAGTTTCTTCATGTTTGTCATAGACCCTAATTCCTGTGACGTCGTGCTTTTTTGCTGCAATTTTTAATGTATGATTATAATCATCTGCAATGAAATCGCTTAATACAAAAACAATGGCCTTTTTCTTCATCACACTTGATAAAAACTTTAGAGCTTCAGCAATATTTGTATTTTTACTTTTAGGATGAAATTCAATTAACTCACGAATAATTCTCAAAACGTGAGATTTTCCTTTTTTAGGTGGAATGTATAGTTCAATGTTGTCTGAAAATAGAATCAATCCTATTTTATCGTTATTTTGAGTGGCAGAAAATGCTAAAGTTGCAGCTATTTCTGTAATTACTTCGTTTTTAAATTGCTCTTCAGTTCCAAATAACTCTGAACCTGAAATATCAACCATTAACATCATGGTTAATTCTCGCTCTTCTTCAAAAACCTTAATGTAAGGCTCATTGTAACGTGCTGTGACATTCCAATCAATATTTCTAACATCATCTCCATATTGGTACTGACGTACTTCGCTAAAAGTCATACCACGCCCTTTGAAGGTTGAATGATATTCACCTCCAAATATATGATCAGACAAACGACGTGTCTTGATCTCAATTTTTCGAACTTTTTTAAGTAACTCTTTAGTATCCATTTTTTCAGTTTGCAGTATGCAGTCTTTAGTTATCAGTCAATACAAATCAGAATTCGAGTAAGCGACTACCTACTGAATACTCATTTACTGGCAACTGTTTTTTATGGTACTTCTATCTCGTTTACAATCTTGTTTATAATGTCTTCTGAAGTTACATTTTCTGCTTCAGCTTCGTAAGTAATTCCTATTCTGTGACGTAACACATCATGTACAATGGCTCTAACATCTTCAGGAATTACATAACCTCTGCGTTTTATAAAAGCATAACATTTTGCCGCATTGGCAAGGTTAATACTTCCACGCGGAGAAGCTCCAAATGAAATAAGTGGTTTTAAGTCTGCTAATTTATATTTTTCAGGATAACGTGTTGCGAACACAATATCTAAAATGTATTTTTCAATTTTTTCATCCATGTAAACTTCACGAACAGCTTGCTGTGCTTTTCGTATTTGCTCAATAGAAACAACTGGATTTACTTTTTCAAAGTCCCCTTTTAAATTTGCTCGAACAATTAGTTGTTCTTCAGACATTTTTGGATAATCAATAACTGTTTTAAGCATAAAACGGTCAACTTGTGCTTCAGGTAAGGGATAAGTCCCTTCTTGCTCAACAGGATTCATAGTTGCCATTACTAAAAATGGTTTGTCTAAAATAAATGTCTCATCTCCAATGGTTACTTGCTTTTCTTGCATAGCTTCCAACAAAGCACTTTGCACTTTAGCAGGAGCTCTGTTAATCTCATCTGCTAGAACAAAGTTTGCAAAAATTGGTCCTTTTTTAATTTTAAATTCATTATCCTTCATGTTATAAATTAAAGTTCCCGTGACATCAGCAGGCAATAAATCTGGTGTAAATTGTATTCTACTAAAACTCCCGTCTACAGCTTGAGACAAGGTATTAATTGCCAATGTTTTTGCAAGACCTGGAACACCTTCAAGTAATATATGTCCTTGTCCAAGTAACCCAATTAATAGGCGTTCAATCATGTGTTTCTGCCCAACAATAACCTTGTTCATTTCAAGTGTTAGCAAATCAACAAAAGCACTTTCCTTTTCAATCTTCTCACTAATTGCTTTAATGTCAACTGTACTTGTTTCTTCTATCATATTTTTATTTTTTAAAGCGTGAATATAACACACTTTTTATAACACTGCAAATTGTTAAAATATTTCGTGCATTGCTGTTAATAATTGGTTAAATAAATGAGTGCAACTCTATGATATTATCTTTTGGAGTTTACAATCAAAACGCCTTAATTTCTCAACTTTAAAAAACTTAATTTTTTGACCCTATTTATATATGGTTTTTTAATTAAAACTCATATATTTGCAGCTCGAAAAACGAGCTGTTTTTTCGATTGAATTTTAAGCAAAAACAATAAACATATAAGTAATGTCAAAAGTTACAGGTAAAGTTGCACAAATAGTAGGTCCAGTTATTGATGTTGAATTCAGTTCTGGTGCTGAACTTCCAAGAATTTACGATTCATTAGAAATTAATAGACCTGATGGTTCTATTTTAGTACTTGAAGTACAATCTCACATTGGTGAAGATTCTGTGCGTACTATCGCAATGGACTCGTCAGATGGTTTAAGTAGAGGTACTGAAGTTGTTGCAACTGGGGCTCCTATACAAATGCCTATTGGCAATGATGTTTACGGTCGTCTTTTTAATGTCATTGGAGACGCTATTGATGGTCTTGGAAACTTGCCTAAAGCTGGAAGCGCTGGTTTACCCATTCACAGAGATGCTCCAAAATTTGAAGATTTATCAACATCTACTGAAGTTTTATTTACAGGTATTAAAGTAATCGATTTAATTGAGCCGTACGCAAAAGGTGGTAAAATTGGTTTATTTGGTGGTGCTGGAGTAGGTAAAACAGTATTGATTCAGGAATTGATTAACAACATTGCAAAAGGACATGGTGGACTTTCAGTATTCGCAGGAGTAGGTGAAAGAACTCGTGAAGGAAACGATTTACTTCGTGAAATGTTAGAGTCTGGTATTATAAAATATGGTGATGATTTCATGCATTCTATGGAAGAAGGCGGATGGGATCTATCTAAAGTTGATAAAGCTGGAATGAAAGAATCTAAAGCTACTTTCGTATTCGGACAAATGAATGAGCCTCCTGGAGCTCGTGCTCGTGTGGCATTATCAGGATTAACTATTGCTGAATATTTCCGTGATGGAGCTGGAGAAGCACAAGGAAAAGATGTACTTTTCTTCGTAGATAACATTTTCCGTTTTACACAAGCTGGTTCTGAGGTATCTGCATTACTTGGTCGTATGCCATCTGCAGTAGGTTACCAACCAACATTGGCAACTGAAATGGGAGCTATGCAAGAACGTATTACTTCAACAAAAAGAGGGTCTATTACATCTGTACAAGCGGTTTACGTGCCTGCAGATGATTTAACAGATCCAGCACCAGCAACAACGTTTGCCCACTTAGATGCTACAACAGTATTGTCACGTAAAATTGCAGAGTTAGGTATTTATCCTGCGGTGGATCCATTGGATTCTACTTCAAGAATTTTAACTGCTGATATTTTAGGTAAAGAACATTATGATTGTGCACAAAAAGTAAAAGAGTTATTACAACGCTATAAAGAATTGCAAGATATTATTGCCATCTTAGGTATGGAAGAATTATCTGAAGAAGATAAACAAGCCGTATATCGTGCAAGACGTGTTCAACGTTTCTTATCACAACCTTTCCATGTTGCTGAGCAATTTACAGGACTTAAAGGTGTCTTAGTTGATATTAAAGAAACTATTAAAGGGTTTAACATGATAATGAATGGTGAATTAGATCACTTACCAGAAGCTGCTTTTAACCTTAAAGGAACTATTGAAGAAGCTATCGAGGCTGGAGAGAAAATGCTTGCTGAGGCTTAATCGAAGTTAATACTGAACTCGTTTCGGTATCTTTTAAATTGAATCTTGAATATACATTAAAAAGACCCAGAAATAAATTCAGGGTAGTAAAACAAGTTTAACTATGTATTTAGAAATTGTATCACCTGAAGCCACAATATTTAGTGCAGAAGTTGATTCTGTAGTTGTGCCAGGCGTTAATGGTGAATTTGAGATGCTAAAAAATCATGCACCTATTGTATCGCTTTTAAAAGCTGGTATTATAAAAATCCACACACATACTCAAAGTCATTTAGTGTTTGATGAACTGCATGCTGAAGTTATTCCTCACAATGATGATGATACTATTTTAACTGTAAACATCAATTCTGGTACTATTGAAATGAAAGATAACAAGCTAATTATTTTAGCTGATTAATCATATATCTTAAGTTATTATAAAAAACGCGAAGCAAATGCTTTGCGTTTTTTTATGCCTATACTTTTATAAAAATCTTTCGTTTATACATCACATAGCTTAGCCATAAATAAAAAAAGATAACTACCAAAGCATAGAGTAATGATGACATCTTATCACTTATAAAATCATGCTCAAAGAACGTAGTATATAGCCAAGAGTGCATCCGTTTATCTTCTCCTACTCGAGTTAAGTAAAACGTTTTTGCTATAAATCCTGATAAAAAGAAAATAGTGATTGCGTTCATTCCTGCATATTTAAATATGGAGCCAAATTCAACTTTTCTTATATCTTTTATGTAGTACATAATTCCAAGAATTAAAGTTGCCCAACCACTTGTTACCAGAACATAACTGCTACTCCAAATAGCTTTATTTAAAGGAACCCAATAGCTCCAAGCATATCCAATACCTAAAATTATGCTGGAAACGATTATTAAATTTAGAAGCTTATTCACACTATTACTCATTAA
>CALGIH010000197.1 GCA_937916035.1 uncultured Lacinutrix sp. | reverse complement strand
CAATAGGTTCGCTCCTTTTATTAAATTTTAAAAAATGATTATTGCATCCACTCAGCAAGTGACTCTTTATTCATTTTTACGTAATCAGCATTTCCAGCTTTTTCAGATTCAGCTAATGATTTTTTGGCAATCTCAATAGCTCCTTTTATATCTCCAGCTGCAGCATAAATTAGAGACTGTTGTCTCAATTGCCAAAAAGCAGGCGCTTTAGTCATGCTCATAGATTTATCTATCCATTCTTTAGCTTTTGCAACATCTTTACCTTCACTTAAGTAATACGCAGCAGCGCTATAAAAATCACCAGCAGATGGTCCAGCTAAAGCTGAATCAATTGAAGCCATAACAACAGCATCAGTTGGCACACCAAAAGCAACAGGCACATAAGTACGTTCCCACATGATACCAATTACTGCAGAGCTACTTGTAATATCATCGACAGTAATAGTAAAAGACTGGATATCCATTTCTACTGGGTATACATCAGCCATTACACGTGCAGCAACTTTTGTTTCATCAATTTCTTGTGGTGCTCCTCCTCCTAAATAATCTGTGTAAAAAATCACTTCCCATTTTGTAGCTTGTGGAATAGTTAAAATAGCATACGACCCTGCTTTTACGGTTTTGCCACCAACAGTCACATCATCGCTAAAAGTTACTTTAGATCTTGCATTAGCTCCTGTTCTCCAAATCTTTCCGTAAGGCACAAGGTTTCCAAAAATGGTTCTGCCTCGCATCGCAGGACGAGAATATTCAATAGTAACATCTGTTAGTCCAACTTTCTGCTCTATTTTAGATGCAGGACTTGGTGCAGGTGAACTTATCTGAGCATTTACGGCATAAGATATTGTAAATGCAAACATTATTAATAGTAATTTTTTCATTTGTGTTATATATTAATGGTTATAATTAATTTGAACGCTAATTTACGAAATCAATTTCAGCAAAAGAAATAAACCTTAATTAAGAGTAGCTATGCCTTTAAATAGTATTTCTTTCTTAACCAGAAGGACACTCTTACGAGTAAGATTAAGGCAGGAACTTCAACCAGTGGGCCAATAACTCCTGTAAAAGCTTGTCCAGAATTCAATCCAAAAACTGCAATAGATACAGCTATGGCTAATTCAAAATTGTTTCCAGCAGCAGTAAAGGAAATTGCTGCATTCTTTTCGTAAGATGCTCCCAAAGCTTTAGACACAAAAAAGCTAACAAGAAACATAATAGCAAAATAAATAAGTAACGGAATTGCTATGATTACAACATCCATAGGAATTTCAACAATCAACTCTCCTTTTAATGAAAACATAACAACTATTGTAAAAAGCAAGGCTATTAAAGTGATTGGTGAAATTGCAGGAATAAATTTTTTGGCATACCACTCTTCGCTTTTTATTTTTACTAATATCAGTCTGCTAAGTATTCCAGCTAAAAATGGAATTCCTAAATATATCGCAACACTTTCGGCTATTGTTACGATTGAAATATCTACAATAGCTCCTTCAAAACCAAAAAATGGAGGAAGTACAGTAATAAAAAGCCATGCGTAAAAACTATAACCAAATACTTGAAAAACACTATTTAAAGCTACCAAGCCAGCACCATATTCACTGCTGCCTTCTGCCAAATCATTCCAAACCAAAACCATTGCAATACAGCGTGCTAAACCAATTAAAATCAATCCAACCATATAATCTGGATGATCTTGTAGAAATATTAACGCCAGAACAAACATTAAAATCGGACCTACAATCCAGTTTAAAAATAAAGAGATAGATAAAATCTTAACATTCTTAAAAACTTGAGGCAATAAGCCATAATTAACTTTGGCCAATGGAGGATACATCATTAATATTAAACCTATTGCAATAGGAACATTAGTTGTACCACTGCTATACGAATCTATATACGTAGTTATAGAAGGAAAAATATATCCTAAAGTAACTCCTAAACCCATTGCAATAAATATCCATAGAGTAAGGTAGGAATTTAAAAAACTGAGTCTTTTATTAGATTTAGCCATTGAATGTAATATTTGGAGCAAAAGTAAATATTAAACTAATTAAATGACTCACAAATTTTGATTATTAAATTCCTCTTGTTAAAGTTTGTTTAATGTTTTCTTTTAATTATTAAACATTTTGTATTTTTGTTCTATCAATAATAAAAGTGATGGCTAAAAAGAAAACAATTTCAAGTTCTGATATTATTACGTTTTACATGGAATATGTATTGGAACACAATGCACAACCAAAATCAGTATATAGTTTTGCAAAGGCAAACAATTTCGAAGAAATAAAATTTTACGAACATTTTGCAAGCTTCGTTGCTCTAGAACAGTCCATTTTTAAAGAATTTTTTGATAATGCCTTTTCAGTCTTAGAAAAAAGTGAAGATTACTATTCATTTGATTCTCGAAACAAGCTTCTAAGCTTTTACTTCACTTTTTTTGAGGTTTTAACTGTAAATAGAAGTTATGTTGTTTATGCTTTATAACATCAAAAGGATCACTTAAAAAAGATGCGTTCAT
>CALGIH010000196.1 GCA_937916035.1 uncultured Lacinutrix sp. | reverse complement strand
CCGGAATGAGATCATTTTTTGAAATGTCCCAATAAAAATAATAACCTTTATCTATAGATTTTGGAGGCTCCATGGAATAATTGTCTTTAATATATTCTTCAAAAGCATATACTGCCTCCTTAATTAAATTCATATCAACTTGGTCACAATTAAATAAATCGTCTTTTTCTTGATATTTGTAAGTAATATTCGGTTCGCTTTTACAGCTTGTAAAAAGTATCGCTGCAAATAGGATAGTACTAATTTTTTTCATTTTCAAGTCTTTCTTTTTCAATGGTTTCACTTAATCTTTTTTCTATAATAGGTTCAATTAATGTTTTTCTGGTATTTGTTTTGACAAAAGGATATAATTCCAACTCCTGCAGCATTGTATCGTTTGGATTTGGATGCTTGTTTGTGCCAATTAACACTACATCTTTAGTGTCAAATAAATCTTGCTCTTTTTGTGCACTTTCTTTTATTTTACGTTGAATAGTTCCATTAAATAATTGAGAGATAAATCCACCTTGTGCTTCAATGGTCTTAAAAAGAACAAGCGCTTTTTCTGCTAATTGATTTGTTAAGGATTCAATATAATAGGTGCCTTCTGAAGCGTTTGTTACTTCATCGAAATAGCTTTCATGTTTTAAGATGAGTAACTGATTTCTTGCTATTCTTGAAGCAAACTCATTGTTTTTATGGTAAATGCTATCATAGGCAAAATTATTGATGGTATTAGCTCCACCTAAAATGGCACTCATGCATTCTGTTGTTGTACGAAGCATATTGGTATTATAATCGTACAATGTTTTATTTCGTTTTGAGGGTGTTGCCGTAATTTGGCATTCAGCATTTAAATTGTATTCTGAGACAAGTTCTTGAAATAATAAACGTAATGCTCTAAGCTTTGCAATTTCAAAGAAATAGTTAGTTCCAATTGAGACATTAAAGTTTACTTTTAAGGCATTGTTATTGCTCTCTCCAAACTTAATATTGAGTGCTTCTGTGTTATGTATATGATTTAAATACTCATTGGTATGCGCTAAAGCATACGCTAATTGTTGAACCATGTTGGCTCCAGTATTTTGGTAAGTAGAAACATTGACACTAAATTTGTTGGTATGTTTTACAATGGCATCAAAGTGATTATGATCTTCTTTTAAGTTGGTGAACCAATTACCAGATTTTATTAAATTACCAATAATGTCTGTATTGATGTGTATTGAAGTATGAGGACTATTTTTTACAAATTCTGCATCTAAAAACTCTAAGTCTAAATAAATTGGAGTAGAAGTAAGGTCTATATTTTTTAAAAGGGCTTGTATTGAAAGTTCTTTATTAGGAATGATAAATCTTAAACTTTCTGCGCCTTTACTCAATGCGTAATGTGCTTTTTTATTGGCGTGTGCTTCGTTCTGAGCATATATAGTTTCACAAATATTCCATGATGTTGTAGAATCAATGGTATGTGAAATTGATTCAAGGTCTTCAGTGTGATAAAATGGTTTTACATCAATCCCTTCGAGTGATTTCCAGATTAAGGTATCGTTATAGTCTGCGCCTTTTAAATCAAGTTGTATTTTTTGTTTCCAAGCTTTTGCAGAAACTGGAGAAAAGTCATTAAATAATGATTTAGTCATTTTTTTTCTGTTTTGCTATGCTGTCTTCATATTCAATAAGGTAAATTTCTTCACCTCCTTTTTTCATATTGTATTTTTCTCTGCCAAACTTTTCGAGCCCTTCTTCAGTACTTAATTTTTTAATCTCTTTATGGTCCTTCTTTATTTCGTTTTGATAGTATGCTTTTTCTTCTTCAAGTTTTTCGATATCATTATTTAATTCATTATGAATAAACCACGAATTACTGTCAAAAAAAAGCATCCAAATTGAAAACACTATAAGTATTAAAAAAAATACATTTTTAAAGGGCTTGAGTAGGCGTTTGTATTTGGAGTTTATTTTAGCCATTTATAAGCGTTCGTTGATGATTGTTCTTACGATATCAACAGCTACAGTATTATATTTATTGTTTGGTATAATAATATCTGCATACTCTTTCATAGGCTCAATAAACTGCTGATGCATTGGTTTTAAGGTGGATTGATAACGTAATAATACTTCATCTAAATCTCTTCCTCGTTCTGCTATATCGCGTTTTAGTCTTCTTATTAAACGTTCGTCGCTATCTGCATGTACAAAAATTTTAATATCGAACAATTCACGTAATTCAGGGTTTGTTAAAATTAAAATACCTTCAATAATCATCACTTTTCTTGGATGAGTTAAGATGGTGTCTCCAGTTCTATTATGTTTTACAAAAGAATATACAGGCTGATCAATTGGATTGTTCTTTTTTAATTCTTGCAAATGATCCGTTAATAAATCAAAATCAATAGATCTGGGATGATCAAAATTAATCTTTATACGTTCGTTATAGCTTAAGTGAGAAGTGTCTTTGTAATAAGAATCTTGAGAGATTATACCAACTTCACCTTCTGGTAATTCATTAAGTATTTGGTTTACAACTGTTGTTTTTCCACAACCGGTTCCACCAGCAATTCCAATTATAAGCATGAATATTTTGTTTGATTAATCAGTGTAAATTTAAGATTATTTCTTCGGAATTATTTTAACTATACCAACATTTTCAATGCCAACATAAATATAACCATCAGGACCTTGTTTTACAGCTCTTACACGGCCTAATCCCTCTAATAATTTTTCTTCTTCTACAACCTTATTGTTTTTTATAACGCAACGGTCTAAATATTGAAACTTTAGGGAACCAACCAATAAATTGCCTTTCCAATCTGGATAAATATCACTCGTAATAAACTCCATGCCACTTGGAGCTATTGATGGATCCCAATAATGATTGGGTTGTTCCATACCTGGAGCTTCTTTTATATCAGTAAATTTTGTGCCGCCATAGTTGATGCCATAACTAATAATAGGCCAACCGTAATTTTTTCCAGATTCAATAATGTTTATTTCGTCACCTCCTCTTGGACCATGTTCATGGGTCCATATTTTTCCAGTTTCTGGATGTTTTACCATGCCTTGTGGATTTCTGTGACCATATGAATAAATAGCTTTTTTTGCATTCCTGTCTTTAACAAATGGGTTGTCTACAGGGATTTTTCCATCATCATGAAGTCTATAAATTTTACCACAATCACGTTCAATATTTTGAGGGTTGATATCTCTATTACCACGTTCTCCAATTGAAAAGTAAAGAAAACCTTCATTATCAAATTCCAAACTGGAACCAAAATGTTGACCACGATTGCTATTTGGAGTAGCTTTATACAGTAGTTTTTTTTCAACCGCAGTATTATTCTCTATTTTAAAACGCATAATGGCAGTGTTAGCGCCTTTTCCTTCTCCTTCTGCAGATGCATATGAGATATAAATCCAACCATTATCTTTATAATTTGGATGTAATTCAATATCCATTAAGCCACCTTGACCTAGTACTTCTATTTTAGGTAAATCTTTGATTTCAGTCTTTTTATTGTTTTTAAAGTGAATGAGTTTACCTTCTTTTTCAGTAATAAGCATAGAATTATCAGGAAGAAAAGTAATTCCCCATGGAATTGTCATATCAGGTACTACAACTTCATAAGTATAGCTAG
>CALGIH010000195.1 GCA_937916035.1 uncultured Lacinutrix sp. | reverse complement strand
CCTTTGTTGCAGGAGCAGACATTAGTGAATTTGCAGATTTTGATGTAAAAGAAGGTAAAGAACTTGCAGCCAACGGACAAGACATCTTGTTCAATTTTATTGAAAATTTATCAACTCCAGTCATAGCAGCAGTGAACGGTTTTGCGCTTGGTGGAGGATTGGAACTTGCCATGGCATGCCATTTTAGAGTAGCAAGTGACAATGCAAAAATGGGACTTCCAGAAGTGTCTTTAGGTGTGATTCCTGGTTATGGTGGCACACAACGTTTACCACAATTGGTTGGTAAAGGTCGTGCGATGGAAATGATTATGACTGCAGGAATGATTGATGCCAATACAGCAAAAGAGTATGGATTGGTAAACCATGTAACTACACTAGAAGAGTTATTGCCTTTAGCTGAAAAAATTGCAAGCAAAATTAGTCGTAATTCTTCAGTGGCTATTGAAGCAGCCATCAAAGCAATTAATGCCAATTTTAAAGATGGCAAAGATGGTTATAGGGTTGAAATAAAACAATTCGGAAAATGTTTTGGGACAGATGATTTTCATGAAGGGACAACTGCTTTTCTCGAAAAACGTAAGGCTGATTTTCCTGGAAATTAAATTCTACAAACAAATTTCATTTCTCTTTTTTTAATAGAATTACACCAAAAATGGTTGCCCTTATTCGTGAATATGAAGTAGTTTATCATTTTTATTTGCTATCTTTAGGTATGGTTTTTGTGAGTCAAACAACACAAAATCAGATAATTATGAAAAAATTTATATTTCTTTTCTTCTTTTTTTGCTTTAGTACAATGATGCTGGCACAAAACGATGTCACCATCGTAGGCTATATATATGATAGCGAAACCAAACAATCTTTAGCATATGTAAATATTGGCTTCGTTGAAAAAGCAGTTGGAACCGTTAGTGATGAAGGAGGTTATTTTCAGTTAGATTATAGTTCCGCAAAAATAAGCTTGGATGATGTGCTTCAAATATCATCCATTGGTTATGAAACCAAAAAACTAAAAGCTTCTGAGTTTTATGCACAACTAGGAAAAAGCAATAAAATATACTTAAAGCCACAACCTTATAACTTGGATGAAGTTGTTATTGGTAATGACAAGCGCAAAGAACTAACGGTTGGCTCTTCAAAAACCAAAGAAAATTCCATGGGTTATTGGCTGAACAAGGAAGCTCTTGGAGGTGAAATAGCGACAAAAGTAAATATCAAGCACAAAAACACCAGACTTGAGGATTTACGGTTACAAATTGTAAAGAATAATTCAGGAAGTATTAAAGTACGTGTTAATATTTATGAGGAAATCAATGGAATGCCTGGAGAAAACTTAGTAAAGGCAAATATATTGCATACCATTTCAAAATCTTTTGGTGAAGAAATCATTGACTTGAAACCTTATAAGATAGTAGTCGATGACAACATCATTGTGTCTATAGAACTCATAAAAGTATTTGGTAGTTATGTGGATTTTGAAGTAGCCACTTCACGATATAACGGAAAAGCTTATACGCGACATTTAAGTCAAGATGCGTGGAAACGTTATGACGAAGAGCTTATGGCATTTAGTTTAAAGACGTCTTATCCTGATAAGAAAAGTAGCGACAAAGATATTGATCGTGTGTTGCCAGAACGCATCACTCTCTATTGGGACACCTCTTTATCCATGCAAGGCAGAGCTATTGAAAGTGAACTGGAATTGCTTTCAGATTATCTAAAAAAAGTAAAGTCAACCAATGTTGAGGTGGTTACATTCAGCTCGAAAATTTCAGAAACAAAAGTGTTTCCAATCACAAGAGGAAAAAGTGATGATTTGATAGAATATTTAAAAAACACTCATTATGATGGTGCTACCAATTATAGAGACATTCTAAAAGAAAATGTTTTTGATGCACAAACTATCGTAGTGTTTACAGATGGAAACACACGGTTTGAACTATTGAAGCAATTGGTGTATGTGCCAGCTTTTTATATTAATACCTCGTCAAATGCTAACAAATTATTACTGCAAAAGCAAGCGAATTATGGCGAAGGTCATTACATTGATTTATTAATGACAAGCAAGAAAGAAGCGTTAGATTTTATGCTCAACGAAATAAAAGATGAAGTTGTTTATACTGAAGTAAATTATAAAGCACGAAGCATCATTACTGGAATTATAAAAAGTGACTCGTTGCTTATTCAAGGTGCAAAAATCAATGTTAAAAATAGTTATATACAAACAGTTTCAGACGTTAATGGGAACTATAGTATAGAGGCTTCGGAAGATGATATTTTACAAGTTAGTACGTTAGGTATGTTGCCAAAAGAAGTGTTAGTGAGTAATCAAAAAAACTTAGACATTAATTTGAAGCCAGATGGTCAACTTTTGGAAGAGGTATTACTGAAGGCAAAAGCAAGAAAAGAAGAAATACTTATCGATACACCTTATGGGAAAAAGAATGCTGATGCCGTTGGTTATGCTGTTTATGAAATGCCTAAAGAAGATATTAAGCCTTCAACGTATACCTATGATGATGTTGTAGCAAAACTTCCAGGTGTTCTTATTTTAGGTTCTGGGACAGAAAGAAAATATTATTTTGCTAGAAATATGGAAAAAAAAGGAGCATATCCAATTATTATAGTTGATGATATTATTTATGATCAAGGTGATGGCGTTGATAATTTACCACCAATAGATATGCAAACGGTTAAAAGTGTACAAGCACTAAAGTCGGTAATATCTACCAATAGATATGGAGGTCAAGGTGCCTATGGAGCTATCGTTATTAAAACAGAAGCAACTTCATTTAATTCGGTAAAATTAGAAAATAAACCATCAGCCCTAGCACAAGGCAATGATTATATAGAAAGCGATATAAAAGTATTTGGAGCTCATAAAGAAATTTCAAAATATGTAAATCAGCTTAATACTGCTGCCACTTTTGATGAAGCAAAGAATATCTATTACAACCAGAAGAAACAAATGGATGTGATGTCAATTTCTTATGTATTAGATGCTTCAGACTATTTTACAAAATGGGACAAGAGTTTTGCACAAAACACCTTAACCAATATTGCAGAATTCGCTTATAACAATCCTAAAGCATTACTCACCTTAGCTTATAAATTGGAAGCGTTAAAACAATATGATGAAGCCAAAGACATCTATCAACGCATCGCTGAACTTAGGCCAAATGAGGCACAATCGTATAGAAACTTAGCACTTATTTATGAAAAAACTGAAGATTATACTGAAGCCATGAACCTCTACAAACAAATGTTAAGCAATAGCATTGAAGGAGTTAATTTTGTAGGATTAGAACAAGTGATTGCAAACGAATTATCCCATTTATTGGCACAACATAGAAGTAAAGTAGATGTTTCAGATATTCCTGTAGATTATTTAAACGCTAAATTTAAATATGATAAACGCATTGTTTTTGAGTGGAATGAACCTAATACAGAATTTGAATTGCAGTTTGTAAACCCTAAGAAAAAATACTTCAAATGGTCGCACACACTTTTAGATAATCCAGAACGCATGCTGGACGAAGTCAATAAGGGGTATGCAACAGAAGAGTATATTATTGATGATGCCGAAACTGGTGAATGGATCATTAACATTGAAAGTTTAACCGAAGAAACAAACTCAATAAATCCAACCTATTTAAAATATACAGTCTATAAAAACTATGGCTTACCAAGTGAAACATATGAAGTGAAAGTTGTAAAATTGAGAGATTGTAAACCTAAAGTGACCTTTGATACGTTTTTGAATCAATAGAATTTACATTATTAACAACCCAAAATCCTTTTAACAGTTTTCAATCACTTTAAACCATCCCATTCCGCATAAAATTGGTCTAAGTATTGCTCCATAAATTGATGGCGTTGCTTCGCAATGCGCTTTCCAGTTTTAGTATTCATTGTATCTGAAAGCAAAAGCAACTTTTCATAAAAATGATTGATGGTTGGTGCAGAGGATTTCTTGTATTCCTCTTTAGACATCTTCATGTTTGGCTTTATAGAAGGATCAAACAGCTTTCTATTTTTAAAACCACCATAGTTAAAACAACGTGCAATTCCAATCGCTCCAATGGCATCCAAACGGTCTGCATCTTGAATGACATCTAGTTCTGGAGACGTGAATTTTTCACCTTTTTCGAAAGACTTATTAAATGAAATATTATTGATGATATCAACAACATGCTCAATGACTAAGCTATCAACATTATGTTTAAATAAAAATTCTCGAGCCATTTTCGGACCAATAGTAGCATCACCATCATGGAATTTACTATCTGCAATATCATGCAGCAATGCACCTAAGGCAACCACCAAAGAATCTACTTGTTCACTCTTAGCGATGAGTAAAGCATTATTAAACACACGTAATGTATGAAACCAATCGTGACCACCTTCTGCATCTTTTAAAGTTGTTCTTACATAATCTTTTGTGGCTTCAATAATGGTTTCGTTAGGCGTCATAATAAATGTCTTTTATAATGGTTTGTTCAATTTGCTTTACTAATGCGTTTTGTTCGTGCTCATCAACTCGCAAAGGTTTATGAACTTTAAAGGTGATATGCGCACCTAAGCCCATTGGGAATTTTCCATAACGCAACGTTTTCCAAGAATTATTAATTGAAATAGGTACTACAACAGCATTTGGCATATTGTTAAAGAGGGTTATCAATCCTTTTGTTTTAAAAGGCCTTGGCTTGCCTGTTTTGCTTCTAGTTCCTTCAGGGAAAATAACAGCCGCCCAATTGTTTTTTTCAATACGCTGTGCAAATTCTTCAATTGCTTTAATAGACTGTAACGGTTTATTTCTATCAATTAAAACCGAGCCTCCATGACGTAAATTATAAGAGACACTGGGAATTCCTTTTCCTAATTCTTTTTTACTGATAAATTTTGGATGATGTTTTCGCATGTACCACATTATAGGCGGAATATCATACATGCTTTGATGGTTAGCCACCATAATTAAAGGTTGATTTACATTAATTTCATGAAGATTCGTGAACGTAAATCGCGTTCCTAAAATATTCAAACAGCGCATTGTCCAAAACTGTAAGTGTATTACAGAAATCTTATGTGCTTTATAACCCAAAACATTAAAACAAAACCACTGAATAGCATGGAAAATAACTAGTGCTATTCCAAAGCAAATAAAATGTAAAACCGTTAATGGATATGCCAAAAGTTTAATCATGCTGTAAAAGTAATTTAATGACTATAACCCACAAAAAAACCACGAGGATTTCGTGGTTTAATTTTTCTTTTTTAGTTGTTAACTAGCAATGCGTATTGTAAGCATCAACAAGATTCTCAGCAATTAATTCTGCTGGACGACCTTCAATATGATGACGCTCTAGCATGTGAACCAATTCACCATCTTTAAATAATACCATACAAGGAGAACTTGGAGGAAATGGAATCATAAACTCACGAGCTCTATCAGTAGCTTCTTTATCAACACCTGCAAAAACGGTAACTATGTGATCTGGTCGTTTTGTATTTTGTAAACTTTTTCTTGCTCCTGGACGTGCATTAGCTGCAGCACAACCACAAACAGAATTCACAACCACTAACGTAGTCCCTTCTTTTGCAATGGAAGCTTCAACTGCTTCAGCGGTATGTAATTCTTCAAAACCTACGTTTGTTAAGTCTTCACGCATTGGTTTTACTAATTCTGCTGGATACATATTTTTAATTTTAAGAATTATTAATTTAGACTGCAAAGATACTGAAAAGTCTTCAGTAGGTAGTCGTCAGTAGCCAGTCTTTTAACGAAACTTTAATTTTTAGATGACTAGCAAATAACGCAAGAAATAACATTCTTTATGTAACATTGAACTCAAAAACTCAACTAACAATAGTATATTTGAAATTAATAAAATAATAATACATGAGTGTATCAAAATGGATAGGAGCCTCTTTAGGCTGGTCGTTTGGAGGTCCAATAGGAGCTATTATTGGATTGGCATTAGGAAGTATCATTGATGGTTTAACAGGAAACAAATCAAATCCCTTATTAGGAGAAAGACAAACTGGCTCAAAAAAAACCGATAGAACGAGACCACAGCAACGACCTCAAACGCAGTCTGGAGATTTTGAAGTTAGTTTGCTTGTTTTGGCTTCTATTGTTATAAAAGCTGATTCCCATCAAGATCAACGTGAGTTGGACTTTGTGCGTCAGCAATTTACAACGATGTATGGAAAAGAGCGTGCCAATCATGCGTTCAAACTATTTAAAAACATAAGCAAACAACAGATTTCTACACGTCAAGTTTGCACTCAAATACAGCAAATGATGGATCATCCATCACGTTTACAATTACTTCACTTTTTATTTGGGATAGCAAAAGCTGATGATCTAGTAACTGAAAATGAAATCAGACAGATTTACACCATTTCTGGTTATTTAGGTATTAGCTCCAAAGATTTTGAAAGCATCAAGGCTATGTTTTACAATAGCAGAGAGAATGCCTATAAAATTTTAGAAATTAATAAATCGGCTACTGTTGCTGACATTAAAGCGGCCTACAGAAAAATGGCTAAAAAATACCATCCAGATAAAGTGACTCACTTAGGAAAGGAGCATCAACAAGGTGCCGAAGAAAAATTCAGGCAAGTGCAAGAAGCTTATGAGCAGTTGCAGAAAGAGAAAGAATTTTAGTATTAGCCTCTAAACAAAAAGAAGTCGTCTTTCATATCTTCAATTTGGGAGTCTTCATTGGTAATGATATAGTCAATGGCTTTTAGTGTGAACGTCTTTCCTTTTTCAGTTAAGGAAACCACCTTATTGTCAATGCTAATCATATTATTTTTTAAGGCCAAATCTAAAACTGTTTTAGAGCGTACTTTTTGCCAATTAATGTGTTCGTTCAAGTGGTTTACATGGCGTTCTTCAATCTCATCATGATTTTGCAAATGCAACAAGAATGTAAGTAAAGATACTTCTATACGCTGTTGTTTCTCTCTATACATCACAGCTATAATGCCTTTGCTAGGCGCAAATAAATAGACACTTAAAAAGAGTAATCCAAGCATGGTAGTTATGGATCCGGCAATTGAGGCATCTAACCAATGCGCCATCCAATAGCCAGAGATGGCACTAAACACACCAAAACAAATGGCATATAAAAGCATTTTCTTTAAATCGGTGGTAATTAAATAGGCAGCGGCAGCAGGTGCAATCATTAAGGCAACAACCAAAATAGCGCCAACAGCATCAAACGCACCAACCGTTGTAACGGAAGCCACAGACATTAATCCATAGTGCATAATTACAGGAGAAAACCCAAGAGCAGAAGCAAGTCCTGCATCAAAAGTGCTCACTTTTAATTCTTTAAAAAAGGCGATGAGAAGGGTGATGGTAATTACTAGAATACTACCAATAATCCACATTGATTTTGGGCCAACATCAGATCCAGCAATCATTAATCGGTCAAAAGGAGCAAAAGCCAATTCCCCTAACAAAACAGCATCGATATCTAAATGCACATCATTTGCATTTTTTGCAATCATGATAACACCAATACTAAATAAGATTGGAAACACTAAACCAATGGCAGTGTCTTCTTTTACCAAACCAGTTTTTTGAATGTATTCAACCAAAACAACCGTTATGATTCCAGTAAGCGCGGCCAAAAGTATGAGTAGTGGTGAGTTTAAATCATGAGTAATAAAAAAGCCGATTACAATACCAGGTAAAATAGAATGACTAATGGCATCACTAATCATAGCCATTTTGCGCAGCACCAAAAAAGTTCCTGGAATGGCACAAGCAATAGCAACCAAACTCGCAATTATTTGTATTTCTATTTGGGCATTACTCATTATTATCGGATTGTTGATTATATAAGTTTGAAGCAGTATTAAAGCCATTTTCGGTTAAACTCCACATTTGACCATCAAGGGTTACGTAGTTTCTGTCAACCAATTTTTTTAAAGTACTGCGCGTATAACCTTGAAAATTATTTAAGATTTTAACAGTGTGAGGGTGTGAAATATCATCATGGGTTTCAGCAATGTGATACATAAAAGCTAAGGTTTTATGAAGCTCTAAATCACGTCTGTTTTTGATAAGCCTAATTTGACGAAAAAGCAGCCCTCGAGATGGCGAAAATACAAAAGAAATAAGCACAAAAACACCAGCAACAATTACAATCACAGGACCTGTTGATAAGTTATTCTGACTCGCACTTATGGTGGTTCCAAACACACCAGCAAAGGCACCAAATACTGAAGCAAGAATAACCATGACACTTAAACTATTGGTCCATTGTCTCGCAGCAGCAGCAGGAGCCAATAACATGGCACTCATTAAAACCACACCAACAGTCTGTAGCCCTAAAACGATGGCAAGAACAATAAAACTCGTAATTAAAATATCAATAAATTTGGTATTGAAGCCTAAGGTTTTGGTATAATCAGCATCAAAGAGTAAGAGTTTAAATTCTTTCCAAAAGAGTAATAACACAAATAAACAAAGACCAGCTACAATAGCCATAAACCAAACATCACTTTCGACTAGTGTTGCTGCTTGGCCAAATAAGTACTTATCTAAACCTGCTTGATTTGCATTGGGTTGTTTTTGAATAAATGTGAGCAGCAACATTCCAAAACCAAAAAACAATGACAGAATAAGCCCCAAGGCTGTGTCCGATTTTAAATGTGTTTTTGTGATGATGCCTCTAATCCAGAAAGTTCCAATAAGACCACTTACCAAAGCACCAATTAATAGTGTATTACTTTCTTTGGCACCAGTAATTAAAAATGCAATGGCAATTCCTGGTAAGGCAGCATGAGAAATGGCATCACCGAGTAAGCTTTGTTTTCGCAGCACTGCAAAGCTACCTAACATTCCGCAAACAGCACCAAGAATCGCTGTTCCAAGTGTAATGGTACGCAGTGTGTAGTCGGTGAAAACTAAAGAAAAATATTCTTGTAAATCCATTATTCCTGAATACTAACTTTATAATTAATGCCGTAGGTTTTTGTTAAATTATCATCATTAAAGATGTCTTTGACTGGGCCAGTTGCAATTTTCTTTACATTTAAAAAAGTAACCCAATCAAAATATTCTGGTACAGTTTGCAGGTCATGATGCACTACAACAACAGTTTTGCCAGCCTTTCTTAAGGCTTTTAAAATATTAATAATGGCAATTTCGGTTGAAGCATCAACGCCTTGAAAGGGTTCATCCATAAAATAAATAGAGGCATTTTGCACCAAAGCTCTTGCTAAGAAAATACGTTGTTGTTGACCACCAGAAAGCTGACTTATTTGCCTGTTTTTAAAAGATAGCATTCCGACTTTTTCTAGCGCTTCTAAAGAAGCTTTTTTCTCTTTTTGGCGAGGACGCTTTATCCAACCTAAGCTTCCATAGGTTCCCATCATCACCACGTCTAGAGCTGTAGTAGGGAAATCCCAATCCACACTTCCTTTTTGGGGCACGTAGGCAACAAGCTTGCGTTGTTGATCATAAGGTTTCCCATAAATACTAACGCTGCCAGCAATAGGGTTTAAAATACCTAAAATGGATTTGATAAGTGTTGATTTTCCAGCACCATTTGGACCAACAATAGCCATTAAGACTCCTTCTGGAATTTCTAAATCAATATCCCAAAGGACAGGCTTATAGTTGTAAGCAACTGTTAAATCATCAATTTGAACTGCTATTCTTTGTGACATAATTATGTTATTTTAAAGCGTTTACAATGGTGTTTACATTAAAAGTAAACATGCCTATATAAGTGCCTTCAGTTGTGCCAGCATTACCAAGAGCATCAGAAAACAAAGTCCCTCCAATTTCCACATCGTGATCTTTTGATTTTACAGCTGCTTGTAATGCTTCGATGGTTCGTTTTGGCACTGAACTTTCAACAAAAATCGCTTTCACATTATTTTCAATAATAAAGGCGGCCAACTTCTGAACATCTTGAACACCAGCTTCTGTAGCTGTTGAAAGACCTTGCAAGCCAACGACTTCAAAGCCAAAGGCTTTTCCAAAGTAATTAAAGGCATCATGTGCAGTGACAAGAATGCGTTTTTCTTTTGGAAGTGTTTCGATGGTTGTAATCAGTTTTGCTTTAAGCGCCTCAAGCTCAGCGATATATCTTTGACCATTAGATTCAAAGGTTGCTTTGTGTTCTGGAACTGCTTCTCCTAATTTTTGAGCAACATACTGGGTTGCTTGTTTCCAATAATCAACATCAAACCAAATATGAGGATCGTAGTTAGACTGAAAATAATCGGAGCCTATCAGTGTCCTTTCATCAATGATTTCAGCAATAGGAACCGTTTTAATATTTTGATTACCCATTTTCTCAAAAACTTCAACAAGTTTACCTTCTAGGTGTAAACCATTGTAAAAAATAAGATCAGCGTTTGATAGTTTTGAAACATCGCCTTCACTGGCTTTATATAAATGTGGATCGATACCACTTCCCATCAAGCCTTGAATATTTATAAGATCTCCTCCTATGTTTTTAACTAAGTCGGTAATCATTGAAGTCGTAGTAACCACATTTAATTTTCCATTGGATGTTTTATCACTTTTACAACTTGCTATGACTAGTGAAATCACTATTATTAATACAAATCTTTTCATTTTAATTCTTTTTTAGAGGTAATCTGAAGCTTATTCCAGCACTTATTAAAATATCTTGACCTTCTGTAATGCTCGATCCAACAGTTGCATCTAATTGTACACTTTCTGAAAGCAGGTAGGTAAGACCAGCATCCCAGAGATGGTTGGCACTCGCATCTTCTGGTAAATTACCATAAAGTTCAGCATAAAAGCCTAAATGAGAGGTGATACTTTGCCCATATGCAATCGTGTATACATAAGCCGCTTGCGTTGCATCATCGTGCCATTGTGCTCCAAGGTTATACGATAAACTAGAAGTTGCACTTAAGGTATGCGCAAATGCAAATCTAAAGTCAACACCTGTTGATTCAGGTTTGTAATCACTTCCAGCAGTAAAGGGTAAATAGAGGTGACCTAATAAACCTATTTCAGGCAAACCATTTGCTTCTTTAGCAATTCCAACTTTAGCTCCAAAGAGCAAAGGATTGAAACCGCTAGTGATATTATCTTGTTTCACGCCATTGATTGCTGTTCTACCTTCAACAAAATCCCAGCCAATACGTAGCTCTAAATTTTCCAATAACCCGAGTCTAACGAGCGTCGTGTTTAAGGTATAGTTTTCTGTTTTAATAGCATTTGAATCAAAAGACTCATAAAAGGCTCCAGTTTCTATTTGTAAAAACCCTTTTGGAATTAAATTTGGAGATTCTGTAGCATCTGGTCTATCGGTAATAAGCGTCCCTAAAGAATTAGACCCTTCTTGAGCTAGTATCATCGTGCTTGTCGCAAATACTAAAACGATGGTAAGTATATTAGTTAGTTTCATTGACGTAAATAATGTTTGTAAAATCTTGATTTAGTAAAATGGTATTGTTGTTTATGGAAATTTCGGTCATTTTGTTTTTCTTAAATTGCTTAGAAACCTTTATTTTATTACCATATTTTATTCCTTGATTGGCACAAAAGTCAAAAAAATCTTTATCATCACTCATTAATCGAGCAATAATATAGGTTTGGCCTTCTGCAGTATTTGATAGTGCTATGGAAGTGTCTTCTGTAGTAATTTCTCCTTCTGCATTTGGAATGGGATCACCATGCGGATCAAATTGAGGATTTCCTAAGTAAGTACTGATTTTATTAGCTAATAAATCTGAAGTTGCGTGTTCTAGAAATTCGGCTTCACGATGAATTTCATGTAAAGACATATCGAACATTTTAAATAAAAATGCTTCCCATAAACGATGCTTTCGTACCACGTTTAATGCCATTTCATTGCCTTTATTGGTGAGTTTTAGTTCTTGGTACTTTTCATAAATCAGCAAATCTTTTGCAGCTAATTTCTTAGCCATATCAGTTGCTGCAGCATTAGAAATACCTAATTTTTTGGCAATGTTTCCTGGTTTGGTGTTTTTACTATCATTGTTTTTGTTTTTGTAAATGGCTTTTACAAAATTCTCAACGGCTACTGACATTTCTAATTGCTTTAATTAAATTTTAAGCTTACTTAAATATTTTTCAAATGTAACTAAAAAAATGACATAAGCAAAAAGAAAACACAGTATAACGTATGCTTGTACTTAATAGCAATAGATATAAGAATCTTATTTTTTGTAGATAAAAGGAATTTGGCTAATGGCAAGAAGAGGGTTAACAACCACAACCATCATTACCACAAGATTTAGAGTTCTTTTTCTTAGGCGACCATATATATTTTCTTATCAAAAAAGCAATGGCGATAAGTCCAATTATTGCAACGATAATATTTTGATAAATCTCACTCATTATTTTAAAATTTGAAACGCTATTAAAGCAATAATATACGCAATAAACGACATGCCAAATAACTGAATCATTGGCCATTTCCAAGTATTCGTCTCCCGTTTTACAATAGCTAATGTACTCATGCATTGCATGGCGAAGGCGTAAAAAAGCAATAATGAAATTCCAGATGCCAGTGTAAATACTTTTTCACCATTATCATGAACTTCGTTTGCCATTCTATTTTTAATGGTTTTGTTGTCATCTTCTAAGTCGCTTCCAACACTATAAATGGTCGCTAAAGTTCCTACAAAAACTTCTCGAGCTGCAAATGATGCTACAATACCAATACCAATTTTCCAATCATATCCAAGTGGTCGTATCGCTGGCTCAATGGTTTTTCCAACAATGCCAATAAAAGAATGCTCTAATTTATAAGCAGCAATTTTATTATTTAATTGGTCACCTTTTAGTTCGGGAAAGGTTTCTTCAACGATAGTTTCAGCATTATTAAAATCTTTTCCAGGACCATACGAAGCCATTAGCCAAAGCACAATTGAGATGGCTAAAATTATTTTTCCAGCTTCAAAAACAAATGTTTTTGTTTTTTCTATTATAGCTAATGCCACATTTTTAAGTAGAGGCACCTTATAATTTGGCATCTCAATTACAAAAAATGTTTTTCTACTAGTTTTTAATATTTTATCTAATAGATAGGCGGAAAAAACCGCCATTCCGAAGCCTATTAAATACAAGAGCATCAATGTAAGCCCTTGATAGCTCAACCCTAAAAAACTGCCTTCAGGAATAACCAAAGCAATAATAATTAAATATACTGGAAGTCTTGCAGAACAAGTTGTAAAAGGCGTTACTAAAATGGTGATTAAGCGTTCTTTCCAGTTCTCAATATTCCTGGTGGCCATAATGGCTGGAATGGCACACGCTGTTCCTGAAATTAATGGCACAACACTTTTTCCGCTAAGCCCAAAACGTCGCATTACTCTATCCATTAAAAAAACCACTCGACTCATATAGCCACTTTCTTCCAACACAGCGATGAATAGGAACAAAAAAGCTATTTGTGGAATAAAAATAACAATACCTCCAATTCCAGCAACGACACCTTCAGCAATTAAATCAGTTAATTTTCCACCTCCTGGAAAGGTTGCTTTTATCCAATTTGCCAATGATGCGAATGAGCTATCTATAAAATCCATTGGTACAGTTGCCCAATCATAAATGGCTTGGAAAATGGCGAGTAGAATGAGAAAGAAAATAACATAACCCCAAACTTTATGTGTAAGAATCCTGTCTAATTGTGCTCTATAACCAGTAGCTTTTGAGGTGTCTATAGTTTGCCCTTCTTTAAGGGTGTTATTTATAAATTGGTAACGCTTAATAGTCTCTTTTTGCTGTAACCTTTTTAACTCGCTTTTCGTTTTCGTTTTAAATTTTGAAAAGTCAAGTTCATTTCTGTCAATTTTTCCAAAATTTGCATCCTGACTTATTACAACCCAAAGTTTATATAAATCCTGATTTGGGAATGCTTTTTTAAGGTTTGCAAAATATTCGCTATCTATTGTAGAGGTGTCTAAAACGGATTCATTTGATAGCGATTTATAATTTTCAATGAGAACTTTTAAATGAGGAATTCCTTCATCTTTGCGAGTACTAACAAGGGCAATTCTAGTTTTAAGTTCAGCTTCTAATAATTCGATATTTAATGAAATCCCTTTTCGAGACATTCTATCAGCCATATTAATAACTAAAATAGCTGGAATTTTTAAATCTTTTATTTGTGTAAAAAGAAGAAGGTTTCTCTTTAAATTTTCAACATCACTAATAATGACTGCAACGTCTGGATAGTCTTTGTCGTTTTTGTTCAGTAATAGTTCAATAACAACATTTTCGTCCAAAGACGATGCATTTAAACTATAAGTTCCTGGAAGGTCTAAAACATGAGCCTTTACACCACGAGACAATTTACAAATACCTTCTTTCTTATCGACTGTGATGCCTGGATAATTACCTACTTTTTGATTTAACCCAGTGAGTGCATTGAAAACAGAAGTTTTTCCTGTGTTCGGATTTCCAATTAAAGCAACATTTATTTGTTTACTCATTAATCTTTTCAATTAGAATTAATGTAGCTGTTTCTTTTCTAATGGCTAAAAAGCTGTCATTGATGTTTAGATATAGTGGATCATGAAACGGTGCAAATTGTAATAATTCCACAATATTTCCTGGTAAGCATCCCATTTCTAGGAGTTTTAATGGAATATCTTCTGAGGAACTATCAATGATAATGGCACGTTCACCTTTTTTTAAATCAGCAATTGTTAGGGACATCCTTATTTAGATTCATTTTAAAGAAGCAAAAGTAATAGAAATAAAATGAATCTTCTAATAATTGAATAATCTTTGAAATATATTTTTTGAAGGATGGTAAACTTCTTTTAAAATTTGTATATCGTCTAGCAAACGATCAATTTCTTTTAGGTCTGTACCATCGTAAAATCCTCTTATTTGGCGATCTTTATCTATAAGCATAAAGTTCTCAGTATGAATCATATCAAAAGGACCTCCATTACCATCGTCTTTAACTGCTAAATAAGATTTGCGAGCGAGTTCATAAATTTGTTTTTTATCACCTGTAACCAAATTCCATTTAGAAGCATTGATGCCTTTTTCTTGTGCATACCGCTTAAGTTGAGCCACAGTATCAATATCTGGAGTAACACTATACGAAAGCATCATAACCTCATTATCTGCAATAAACTCTTTCTGAACTTCATGCATGTTTTTGGTCATAATAGGACAAATGGTTTGGCATGTTGTAAAAAAGAAATCTGCCACGTAAATTTTGTCCTTGTAATCATCTTGAGTAATCGTTTTCCCATTTTGATTAGTCAAGCTAAAATCTGCAATACGATGATACTTCTTTTTATATTGAATGGTACTATCAACCAATTCGACATTAACAGAAGCTGGCTGATAAACGGGTAATTGTTTTTCAACTTTCAGTAAGTTGTAAAAAATAGTGATGATTATTACAGAAAGAATTGCCAAGATAATACCTAAAAATTTAAATTTTTTTAAAAAATCTAACATAATTTTTGAAAGGTCTGTTGAATAAAGTTGATTACAAAAATACAACAGATTACTGTTGTTTTTAGTATTTTTAACAATGAATTCAATGCTATGAAGAGAATTATAAACATGCTTTAATGTCGCTTCAGTTGAATTTGATACAGAAACGGACTTAATTTCAAAAGATAATACTGTTTTGTTAGGAATAGAGGTTGTTCTATTTACTCCAGAATTAAAGCTTTTTCCCAATCCAGCTTCTAACCTTGTGACTATAAAAAAACCAAAGAGTCTCATCATTAAAAAAATAACTATTTTTAATATGTTAGGTCAGAATCTTGGAACACTTTTAAACCAAGAGAAAATGGATATTGGTAAGCTTTCTTCTGGGTTACATCTTATAAAACTTAAAACTAACCTAGGCACATTTCACAAATCCTTGTTAATACAATAAGGCTTTAAATATTAAGTTTTCTATTGTAGTATTAAAACTTTACTTTTGTGCGTTAATTTTTTTGACTAAAGATACATGGAGTTTGTAATTAAAATTTCTCAATTTCTATTGAGCTTATCACTACTAATCGTTTTACACGAATTAGGACATTTTATACCAGCAAAAATATTTAAGACGAGAGTAGAGAAATTCTACTTGTTTTTTGATATTAAATACTCGCTATTCAAAAAGAAAATAGGCGAAACTGTTTACGGAATTGGTTGGTTGCCACTTGGTGGTTACGTGAAAATTTCCGGAATGATTGACGAGAGTATGGACAAGGAGCAAATGGCAAAACCACCTGAGCCATGGGAGTTTCGTTCAAAGCCATCATGGCAACGACTCATCATAATGCTTGGAGGTGTTACGGTTAATTTTATCTTGGCAGCAGTTATATATATATTCTTGGCATTTGGCTATGGAGATATTGATATTAAGGCAGAAAGTATAGAGGATGGTTATTGGATTGAAAATCCGTTATTGCAAGAGTTTGGCTTTCAAACGGGAGATAAAATATTAGCTATTAATGAGAATGAAATAGTAAATTATTCTGATTTAAAAAAGCATATTCTTGAAGCTCAAGTA
>CALGIH010000194.1 GCA_937916035.1 uncultured Lacinutrix sp. | reverse complement strand
ATCAAATACTTAAAATAAAAAACGCTTTTTATGGTTATAAACAGCAATGAAATAGTGGCAAACTAAATTTAAACAAATAACAAGTTAGTAGTTAACACAAAAACAAGATTTACTATTATGGAAAACAAGTCAAGAAGTAATAACAATGCATTAAAAGTTATTTTAGGTATCGCAGTAGTTCTTTTATTAGGAACAGTATTTTACACATTTAATTTGAAAAAGGAGACTGATGAAACTCAGAAGCAGTTAACTGAAGAAAAAGCTTTAGTGCTTAAAGATTTAAACAATATGGCTCAGCAATACGATCTAGCCATCGGTGAAAACGAAGTTGCAAATGAAAAATTAGTTGAAGCTAGAGAACGTATTGAAGGTTTAATGGATTCATTAAAAGTATCTGATAACAATGTACGTAGTTTATGGCGTTATAAGAAGCAGTTTTTGGCACTTCAAGATGAAATGGAAGCTTTAATGGAAGTAAATTCTGCTTTAAAAGCTTCAAATGCTATGTTAGCAACGTCTTTAGATAGTACAAAAGTTCAGCTGAATGAACGTATTGTATTTAATGACTCATTATTAGCACAAAACACAGAATTGGCGACTATTGTTGAAAATGCAGCAGTATTATCAACGGTTGGTTTAAAAGGCTTTGGAGTCATTGTTAGAAGTTCGGGGAAATTAATTCCTACAGAGCGTGCTGGAAGAGCAGATAAGGTTAGAGTATGCTATACTGTTGCTAAAAATAAATTAGTTGCGGCTGGTGATAAAGAGTTTTTTGTTCAAGTATTAGACCCTAAAGACAATGTTTTAGGATTGAATGAGCAAATTCAATTTGGTGATATTGTATTAAATTATAGCTTAATAAGTAAATTTAATTACGAAAGTGATAACCTAGATATTTGCGAGTTTGTAGAAGCAAGAGGAAAAGATTTTGAAAAAGGACGTTATATCATAAATGTTTTTAACCAAAACAATTTAGTATCGACATCTCAGTTTGAGTTAAAATAATAGTATTTTATATTATAGATATAAACCTCAAGTGAAAGCTTGGGGTTTTTTTTATATGATTTCACCATTAATAAGTACTGAATCAATGTGATTGTCTCCAAAGGCATAAGGCAAAAAGTTATAACTTGAAATGGGCTTGGTAATGATTAAATTAGCTTTTTTCCCTCTAGTAATACTACCATACATATTACTTATCTCCATTGCGTATGCACCATTAATAGTTGCAGCATTGATAGCTTCTTCGGGAGTCATCTTCATTTTTATACAAGCAGTACTAATTACAAAGTTCATGTTTCCACTTGGTGTTGATCCAGGGTTGTAATCTGTCGCCAAAGCTAGAGGTAATCCTGCGTCAATAAGTTTTCGAGCAGGTGTATAAGGAATGCTCAAAAAGTACGAACATGATGGAAGTGCAACTGGTATTGTATTGCTTCCTTTTAAAGCGGTAATGTCTTCGTCATTTAATTCTTCCAGATGGTCAACAGATAAGGCATCGTATTTTACGCCAAGCGCAACACCACCAAAGGCATTGAACTGATTTACGTGAATTTTAGCTCGTAAACCATATGCTTTTCCAGCTTTTATAATACGTTCAGTATCATCTAATGAGAAGTAACCTTTTTCGCAAAATACATCTATGTAATCTGCAAGTTTTTCTTTTGCAACTCTTGGTAAAATCTCATTAATTACTAAATTAAGATAATCTTCTTTATTGTCTTTATAAATGTAAGGCAAAGCATGAGCGCCTAAAAAGGTAGCCTTAATTTTAATAGGAAATTTTTGCTTGATACGCTTAATAACACGAAGCATTTTGAGTTCTGCTTCCATAGTTAAACCATAACCAGATTTTATTTCTAAAGCTCCAGTACCAAGTTTCATTACTTCCTTGACTCGTTTAATGGATTGGTTATACAACTCTGTTTCGCTAGTATCATTTAAAGTAGCTGCAGAATTTAAAATACCACCACCACGATTTGCAATTTCTTCATAGCTTAAGCCATTTATTCTATCAACAAATTCTTGTTCTCTATGTCCAGCATAAACGATGTGTGTATGGCTATCACACCAGGCTGGTAGTACCATTTTGCCTTTAGCATCAATAATAGTATCAGCTCTAAACTCAATATTATCAGTCATACTTCCATAGTCAACAATAGTATCATCTTCAATTAATAGATAAGCATTCTTTATTGTTGGAAGTACTTTCATTTCACTACCAGAAACCTTTAAAACATTAGACTCTCTAACTTGTAGTAATTCCTTTATATTAATAATAAGAATAGACATATAAAACTTTGTAAAGAATAATTAAAGCTATAAATTTAGAACAAAAATATAACGTTTAATGCAAACAATAGGATTAATTGGCGGAATTACGCCACAATCAACAATCATGTATTATGAAGTGTTGAATGAATTGGCTGCGAAAGAATTTGGAGCAAAACATTCATGTAAAGTAATAATCAACGCTTTAGATTTTGGTGAAGTATCAAGGTTGCAAACTGAAGGACGTTGGGATTTGCTTGATGCCATTACGGTAGATGCTGCCAAAAGTTTGGAACAAGCAGGAGCTGGACTTATTGTGATTTGTGCCAATACCATGCATTTGTGTATAGATGCCATTACCAAAAAAGTAAAGATTCCAGTAATACATATAGCTGAAGCAACTGCTCAAAAAGTAGTGAAACAGAACATTAAAAAGGTGGCACTACTAGGAACAAAATACACGATGGAAAAACCTTTTTTTAAAGATATTTTGAAAACCTATGGTGTTGAAACTATCATTCCTAATGAAAGTGATCGAGATATAATTCACAATGTAATTTATGATGAGTTATCCAAAGGTTTGCTGTTGGATGCTTCAAAGAAGGCATATTTGAAAATCATTAAAAATTTAGAGCAACAAGGCGTAGAAGGAGTTATTTTGGGCTGTACAGAAATCCCTTTGCTTATTAATCAGGATGATGTTACAGTTCCTGTGTTCGACACCACAACCATTCATGCAATTAAGGCATTTGAATTAGCTAAAATTAGTGTGCTTACTTTTTAATAAACTTATAAGTTGTATTCAAGTCTTCAAATTTTATGATATAAATTCCTGCTTGTAACTCAGAAATATCTAAAGCTGAGTTTGCAATTTGACTCAGGTTCATAATTTTCTTCCCTAAAAGATCATACACCGAGACTTTGAAATTTTCAGAAGTTAATCCACTAAAATGTAGTTTGTTTGATGTAGGATTCGGATATATTTTAAACAATCTAATTGCTGAGTCATCAGCAGATAACACTATCTTTTGATTATTAAAAACAGTAACATCATTGTAGGCTACAGAAGCTATATCTAAATCGCCATCATTTTCAAAATCTGCAAACATAAACGTATAAGCCTGACTTTGTGTAGCATCAATAACTAATTCAGAATTAAAACCACCTGCACCATTATTTTTAAACCAAACAATGTCATTTCCGGCTCCAGAGGAAGCACTTGATAATACAAAATCCTTTTGTGAATCATTATCAAGATCCTGTAAGTATAGACAAGCAGGATTAGCAATGCTTGTAGTTAAAATAGTTTCTGTGTAGGTTGCCAGTTCCTGGAGCAGTTTGAGTTCGCTTAAACCAAGAAGGACTTCTTGTTAAGTCTGTTACTAAAATATCTAAACTAGTATCGTTATCAACATCTTCTGCCATCACGCTAAAAATATAATCTTTGGTGTTAACTGAAATAGGATTTGTATCAGCAGTAAATATTCCGCTACCATCATTATAAAAAACCTCTATTCTGCAATCATTAGGCGTTCCGTAAGCTACAGAATTTGCAATAACAGCATCTATGTCGCCATCATTATCAATATCTTTTACTGCATAAGCTCCAGTACTTGCGATTGTATTATCAATGATATTTTTTGCGCCAAAATTTCCTGAACCATCATTGGAGAACCAAACGACTTCATTTCCAGTATAAGATGATACTGTAACATCTGGTGTAGAATTGCCATCTATTTGCCTAACATATACTTGACTTGGACCAGTTATTGATGACGAAATTAATTATTCAGTTCCAAAATTCCCTAAACCATCATTGGCGAACCACGCTATTTTATTATCGTTATAAGAAGTTGTTACTACATCATTAAAACCATCATTATTAAGGTGAGCAATGGCAACACCTCCAGCACTATTTAAGGTAGAACTTATTGCAGTACTTTGAAGCGTAAAGTCGCCAATACCATCATTTTTTAACCAATACACTGAATTCCCTAGAGTAGTTGAAACCGCTATATCTGGAAAAGCATCATTATCAATTAATCCAGAAGCAATATTGTATGGTGCATTTCCGCCTCCAGCAGGTAAAGCAATGGATTGAGTTTTATTAAAGCTAGTCTGAGAGTAAAGTGAATTACTAGTAAAAATTATTATTAAAATCGAAGTGTTCTTATTTTCATAGCGATTTTTAATAACAGTAAATATAAAAAAACCAGTGGATTCCACTGGCTTTTTTTATCAATATGTATTAAAGTTTATTGTTTTACAAATTTGAAATTTGTATTGTAGTTGTCAAACTTAAGAATATAAATTCCACTATTTAGTTTTGACGCATCTAACGAATTACTTCCTTTCAGTGTTGTGTTTAATACTTTTTTACCTAAAATATCATAACCTGAAACTTTAAAATTTACTCTATTTTTAGTTGGGTTCGGGTGAATTTTAATTGATGAAAGTTCATTCTCATTTAAGCTTAGAAGGTCAGTCTGATTTTCATACCAATAAACTCCTCCCTGAGCACCAGAATATCCAGCATAAGCTATATCATTAAGGCCATCATTATCAAAATCATCAATAGTTATGGAATATGCTTGATGATTACTGTCAGCTTCTAAAACTGGAGTTACACTTGGACTATCAAGCAATACACCTTTGAACCAAATTAATGCATTATCACCTGTGCCAGCATCAGTTATAATTACATCATTAATATTATCATTATCTACATCAGCAATCCCAACGGCACCTGGTCTAGCAATTATTTTTTCATCTAAATCTGTATCATAATTTAAAACGTTTAATGTAGACGCTCCATTTTTGATTTTACTGAGCCATTCAACATCTCCAGTAGAATTATCAACAGATACCAAAAACATTACACGATCATTATTTACA
>CALGIH010000193.1 GCA_937916035.1 uncultured Lacinutrix sp. | reverse complement strand
GTGTGGAGGAATCATTATCAGATTGAGATTCAATTGAAATACCTTTTAAATTGATATGAATAACTAAAGCATCAATATTTTGAGTAAACAAGATATTGCTTCCACCTCCAAGAATGATCTTTTTTGGATAGTCTTTAGATTTTAAAATTTCAAGTAATTCATCAATATCACTAACAGAAACGAATTGTTTTGCAAATATATCAATACCAAAGGTATTGTATAGTTTTAGTGATATGTTCTCTTGGATATTCACTAATCTTTGTAAACCTTTAGTGCTTCTTTTAATATGTTGACGGCTGTTATAAGACTTTCTTCTTTTAAAACATATGCAATCCTAATTTGGTTGAGACCAACTCCTGGCGATGAGTAAAATCCTCCTGCTGGAGCAACCATGATAGTTTCACCATTAACATCGAACGATTCTAATAGCCATTGTGCAAAATTATCTGAGTTTTTAATCGGTAACTCAACAATGCAATAAAACGCGCCTTTTGGTGTCGCTACTTTTATACCATCAATTTTTTTAAGTTCAGAAATTAAGGTGTTTCTTCTTTTTACATATTCAACGATCACATCGTCAAAATAACTTTGCGGTGTTTCTAATGCCGCTTCACTTGCAATTTGTGCTAACGTTGGTGGACTTAATCTTGCCTGAGCAAATTTAAGTGCAGTGGCAATTACGTCTTTATTTTTAGAAACTAAACAACCAATTCTTGCACCACACATGCTATAACGTTTTGAAACCGAGTCAATAACAATTGCGTGTTCTTCTAATCCTTCTTCTTGAAGTATTGAGTAATGCTTGATGCCATCATATGCAAACTCTCTATAAACTTCATCAGCAATTAAGAATAAATCATGTTTTATTACTATTGCTGCAAGTTTTTTGATTTCTTCTTTAGAGTACAAATAACCCGTTGGATTTCCTGGATTACAAATTAAGATTGCCTTAGTTTTTGGTGTTATAAGTTTTTCAAACTCCTCAATTGGAGGCAAAGCAAAATTATCTTCAATCTTTGAAATAACAGGAACTATGTTTACGCTTGAAGCAGTTGAAAATCCGTTATAATTAGCATAAAATGGTTCAGGAATTATTACTTCGTCATCTGAATCCATAACACTTCCAAATGCAAATAGTAGCGCTTCACTTCCTCCAGTTGTAACTATAATGTCGCGTTTTGTAACTGTAATATCATGCTTGCTGAAATACTTCGCAATTTTTGTTCGGTATTCATCAGAACCTTCTGAACGTGTGTAAGCTAAAATATCTAAAGAGTGTATTTTAACAGCATCCATTGCTATTTGTGGCGTTTTGATGTCAGGCTGTCCAATATTTAGGTGATAAACTGTTATTCCTTTACTGTATGCAGCTTCTGCAAAAGGAACCAATTTACGAATTGGCGATTGCGGCATTGATAATCCTTTTTTTGATATACTAGGCATTCTGTCGACTTTTAGATGAAATACAAAGTTGCAAAATTTATCTTAAACTTTGATTAAATTATTTAAGATGAATGAAGAAATAGCAAAAAGATTTGTAAATTATTGAGCACACGTTAAATACTTTAGTTTTAATGGTTCAATAAAAATAAATCACTTTTTTATTTTTATTGTGTGGTTTGTTTTTGTTTTCTCAAGGAAAATTTGTTTTGCAAGGAGGAGATAAAGATAAAATCGGCTTTAAATTAATAAATAATCTTATTGTTATCCCTGTTGAAATTAATGGTGTGGAGCTATCATTTTTATTAGACACTGGAGTTACCAAGCCTATTATCTTTAATTTTTTAAACATCGCTGAGGATTTGCAAATTAATCAAACAGACAAGATATACATACGTGGTTTGGGCGAAGGCTAATCAGTTGAAGCTTTAAGATCCAGAAACAATATTATTAAAATTGGTAATGCCATCAATATAAGTCAGAGTTTATATGCCTTGTTCGATCCTGCTATAAATTTCGCGCCAAGTCTTGGCGTTCCTATTCATGGTATTATAGGCTATGATTTTTTTAAAGATTTTGTGGTTGAAATAAATTACTCATCTAGATATATTAGACTGCATTCACCTGATAAGTACAAATCCAAAAGATGTTCTTCGTGCGAAGTTTTTGATATTGAATTTTTTAATAATAAACCATATATTAATGGAGTAGCATCTATTAAGGGTGAAGAAATACCAGTTACTTTACTAATTGATTCTGGCGGAAGCGATGCATTGTGGCTATTTGATGATGAAGAGAGAGGTCTTAATGTGCCAGAGAACC
>CALGIH010000192.1 GCA_937916035.1 uncultured Lacinutrix sp. | reverse complement strand
TTATTCATGGTCAAAGGATAGAAAGGAAGGGATTTGGAAAGGTCCTTATAGAATAAATGACGTAGAAAAATCTATTGAAGAATGTCTTTCATCAATAACGGCAACAGATGAAGGCAATTTATACAGCACATGGATAGATACTCGTATTTTTGAAAACCAATCGGTCTCAGAAGAAAAGAAAGAAACAATGAAAATGGATGGCGAGCGTCGGAAACCGCAGGGAAAAATATATATTTCATCTTCTGTAGATGAAGGTAAAACATGGTCTAAAAGCGAACTTGTTTATCAGTCACCAGATGGTTCTGTATGCGAATGCTGTAAACCCTCAATTGAAAATGACAAAGAAGGTCATATTGTTATCATGTTCAGAAATAATATTGATGGTTCAAGAGATTTGCACTACACAAAATCTACCGATAAAGGCGTTTCATTTTCAGTGCCTCAAAAATTAGGGTCTGGAACATGGAAAATTAACGGCTGCCCAATGGATGGTGGCGGATTGATAAGTTTTGGCAGCAATGGACTTATGTCTGTTTGGCAAAGAGAAGGGATGGTTTACACGGCAACTTCAGACTTTAGTGAACAATTAATAGGAGAAGGAAGAGGACCATCAATTTCTGGAAATCGTGATAGTTATAGTATTGTATATACAAATGGCGATGCGGTTATGGCCATTCACGAACCAATGACTATGTCTGAAATGATTGGAAACGGAACTTCAGCAAAGGTCTTGTCCGCAGTAGATGGTATTTTATATATTTGGGTAAGTGATAAAGGAATTGAATACAAAAAATTTAATAGAATATAAATAGAAACAAAAATCAAAAACAATGAAAAAAGTAATTTTAAGTGTAGCTGTAATTGCAGCTATTGGATTAACAAGCTGTAAAAACGAAGCTAAAACGGAAACAGAAGCTGCCACAACTGAAATGTCTAATGATATGGCAATGGCAGATAGGTCATTTGGTGTTAGAGGAAACTGCGGAATGTGTAAAACCACCATAGAAAAAGCTGCAAATGGTGTTGAAGGTGTAGCAAAAGCAACTTGGGATGTAGATAAAAAGAAAATTGATGTTTCATACGATGAAACAAAAACTGATGGAATGGCAATTCATAAAGCTATTGCGGCATCAGGTTATGATACTGATGAGGTTATGGGTAGTTTAGAAGCTTATGATGACTTACCTGGATGTTGTAAATATGAACATGATATGGAAATGAATCAGTCAGGAGAGAAGATTGAAGAGGATAACGAATCTAAAACTGATTAATATTTAGTTTTATTAAAAAACAGATAATTTGATAGTTAAGTCAGATAGTATTGTTAAAGGTGCTGTTAGCTAAAAAACAAAGCCCTGTAATATTTTGATTTACAGGGCTTTTTGCGGAGAGCAAGGGATTCGAACCCCTGGAGGTGTGACCCTCAACAGTTTTCAAGACTGCCGCATTCGACCACTCTGCCAGCTCTCCATGGTGTCTCATTAGGTTTCCCTAAATGCGAGTGCAAATATAGAATGCTTTTTCTTTCTATCAAATAGATTTTTTAATTATTTTAAGGAATGTTTAAGGTTAATAATATTTTAGATTTCTATTTTGAAATGACTCTAGAATTATTCCTTTTCCAATCAATATATTTATATTTTTACTTTAAAATATTTCAATTTGTTAGTTGATTTTGACTTTAACTTATTTTATCTTGTTGTTGCTGGCTTCGTAGCTGGTTTTATCAATACCATAGCAGGTGGAGGTTCACTAATAACCTTACCTGTGCTAATTTTTTTAGGTTTGCCACCATCTATTGCCAACGGAACAAATAGGATTGGTATTTTTTTACAGACATTCACTGGAGCAGTTGGTTACAGGACAAAAGGAATTAAAACATTCCCTTTTAGCATATATTGTGGTATTTCGGCTCTTTTAGGCTCTGTTATTGGAGCACAAATTGCGATTGATATAAAGGGAGAAACCTTTAATAGAATACTTGCTGCTGTTATGATTGTAGTGGTTCTTTTAATTGTTTTTAAACCAAAAGTTAGTATTGAATCGCTAATGGAAAGAACCACAGGGAAACACTTATGGATTTCTGTTATAATCTTTTTCTTTTTAGGAATATATGGTGGATTTCTTAATGCTGGAATTGGAATAATTGTGTTATTATTCTTGACTTATTTCAATAGGATGTCTTTAATTAAAGCAAATGCAACAAAGGTCACGATTGCTTGTATTTATACTTTTGCAGCAATAGTAATGTTTGTTTTGAATGATAAAATTAATTGGACCTATGGGATCTTTTTAGCAATAGGGAATATGATTGGTGCGTGGATTTCAAGTCGTTGGGCTGTTAAGCAAGGAGACAAAACAGTACGAATATTCCTGATTGTAATAGTAACAGCAATGGCAATTCGGTTATGGTTTTTTAATTGATTCTTCAATAAGTATTATTTATTACCACTATAAAAATTATGATTAGCTTATTTGTAATTTTGCATTAAATTAAATAGAGTATGAATATTACCTTAGATAGCTTGAAATGGAGATATGCTACAAAAAAATTTGATGACACAAAACTGTTGAGTAATCAAAAGATTGAAGTTATTAAAGAAGCTTTTAATTTAACGGCTACTTCTTATGGTCTACAACCGGTTAAATTAGTGATTTTTAGCGATAAAGAGTTACAGTCTAAATTGGTGAAACATACTATGAATCAAGGACAAGTGGGACAAGCGTCTCACGTTTTAGTGTTTTGTATTGCATTGGATATTGACCCAGATTACATCACTAACTATTTCAATAGAGTTAAAGAAATAAGAAATACACCTGATGAAATATTAAAACCATTTCAAAATTTTCTTATGAATGATTTTGAACAAATGTCCCAAAAGCAAATTGAAAATTGGGCCATAAAACAAGCCTATTTAACGATAGGAAATTTATTGACAGTTTGTGCATTAGAAAATATTGATACTTGTCCAATGGAAGGGTTTTCTCCAGATAAATATGATGAAATATTAAAATTAAATCAGCTTAATTTAAAATCAGTATTAGTAATGCCTATTGGTTATAGGGCAGAAGATGATATGTTTGCTGAGTTT
>CALGIH010000191.1 GCA_937916035.1 uncultured Lacinutrix sp. | reverse complement strand
GGAGTTGATACCATTGCCCTAGAAAGTTTGTTAATGGGAGCTGATGGATGGATTGCAGGTTTAGTTTGTGCATTTCCAAAAGAAACTGTTGCTATTTATGAACTTCAAAAAGCAGGAAGAATTAAAGAAGCCATAGAAATTTATCGTTGGTTTTTACCATTGTTAGAGTTAGATATAAACCCTAAATTAGTGCAAAATATCAAACTGGCTGAAGTGGCAACAGGAATTGGAACAGAAAATGTTCGCGCACCTCGATTACCTCTTGTTGGAGAAGAAAGAAGGCATGTATTATGTGTGATTGAAAATGGATTAAAAACAAGACCAGAATTACCTGAATATAAAAACTTGTAAGCATTGGCATAATATAAAAACATGTTAGAAAGAAGACCAACATGCGAACATTGTAATAAATCATTGCCACACGATTCTAGTGAAGCGATGATTTGTACGTTTGAATGCACCTATTGTAAAGAGTGTGTTAAAAATGTGTTACAGCGTGTATGTCCTAACTGTGGAGGAGGATTTGAAAATCGACCAATACGACCAAACGAATTATTACAAAAACATCCTGTTTCAGCAAAAATAGTACACAAGCCAGTGAATGTTGAAGCACATTTGAAACGAATTAATAACAACTAAAACAGTTCCCTCTTTTGGAGGGTTTAAGGGAGGCTTATGATTACAGGAAAAAATTATTTAGGAAACACGCTTTCATCAAAAGGAAGTAAGACTTACAAAACATTCAATCCTCAATTAAATATTGAGAATACCCATACATTTTATGAAGCTACTTCAGATGAAATAAATGAAGCTGTTGAACTTGCAGCTTTTGCATTTAAGAGTTTTAGACATACTTCAGGACTACAGAAAGCAAAATTTTTGAATGCCATAGCTGACGAAATTCTAGCATTAGACGATGAGCTTATCAGTGTCTATTGCTCTGAGTCAGGTTTGCCAGAAGGGAGAGCTAAAGGCGAACGCGGACGAACAGTTTTTCAATTACGCTCTTTTGCTGAGTTAGTAGCTGATGGTTCTTGGGTAGATGCTACCATTGATACGGCAGTTCCTGATAGACAACCTTTGCCAAAACCGGATATTCGAAGAATGAATATTCCTTTAGGACCAGTTGTGGTTTTTGGTGCAAGTAATTTTCCGTTAGCTTATTCAACCGCTGGAGGTGATACTGCATCAGCTTTTGCAGCAGGTTGCCCAGTAATTGTAAAATCGCACCCTATGCATGCAGGAACTGGAGAATTAGTCGCTTCTGCAATTGTCAAAGCTGCTGAAAAAACGAACATGCCAAAAGGGGTTTTTTCTAATCTTAATAGTTCAGGTATTGAAGTTGGTGTGCAATTAGTAAAACATCCAGATGTGAAAGCAGTTGGTTTTACAGGAAGTATTCGAGGTGGTCGTGCATTACTTGATCGAGCAGCTCAACGTGAAGAACCAATTCCAGTTTTTGCTGAAATGGGAAGTATCAATCCTGTTGTAATGTTACCAAATGCCTTAAACAATAGAGCCAACGATTTAGCCAAAACCTTTGCAAGTTCTATTACACTCGGAACTGGTCAGTTTTGTACAAATCCTGGTTTAATTATTGGTATAAAAGGCACTGATTTAACTCATTTTATTTCGCTGTTAGCAGAAGAAATATTGAAAATTGAACCATCATGTATGTTGCACCCAAATATTTATGGAGCTTTTGAGAGCAATAAAGCGAGAGCTTTGGCACAAGCGGAGTTAACTGTTGTGGCAAATTATAGTACTAATGTTCAAGAAAATTATGCCAGACAAGCTATTACAACTGTTGAAGGCAAAACATTTATAGCGAATACAACACTTCATCAAGAGGTTTTTGGCCCTTTTTCAATGGTTGTTCAATGTGAGAATAGTGATCAAATGGAAGCCGTAATTAGTAACCTTGAAGGGCAACTTACAGGGACTTTAATAGCTGATGATGAAGCAGACAAGTATTCAAATATTATTTCAGCATTGCAAAACAGAGTAGGTCGTGTCATTTTTAATGGAGCGCCAACAGGTGTTGAGGTTTGTCCATCCATGGTTCATGGTGGTCCTTATCCTGCATCAACTGATAGTCGTTTTACAGCAGTTGGGGTTAATTCAATTAAACGTTGGGTAAGACCATTTAGCTATCAAGATTGGCCAAATAATTTGCTTCCTGATGAATTGAAAAACAGTAATCCACTTGAGATTTTGAGAAGCGTAAATAATGAGAGTACGAACCAAAAAATTCTGTAGTTAAAACCATTTATTAACCAACCTATGTAATTATGGGTTTAAAATTAAAGATTATGAGAAAATTTAAACTTTTTTTTGTTGTTGTTTTATTGGGGATTTTATCCTTTAAACAAGTTTCAGATGTAGATAAGTTAAACGCCATTATTGCAAAATACGAAACAGAAAGAGAGTATGATTTTGACACAAATGAATCTGTCGAAAATACTATTAAATATTACCAAGCAGAAGCTGATTTTTCAAAAGAACTAAAAGTAGAATTAGAATCAGTTTCCGCAGAAGGTTTGTCAAAAACAGATCAAATTTCAAGAGAGTTATTATTGTTTGTCTTGCAAGACAAAATGGATGAGAATACGTATAAAATGTACTTGAATACCATAACAAACGAATCTGCGTTCCATTTAAATTTAAGCAGAATGGGAAATAGGACTATTGAAAATGAGAAGCAAGCAAAGGACTATTTAAAGCGACTTGACAATCTGCCAAAAAGAGTAGATTATAATTTGAATCTGTTAAGAGCTGCAATGAAAGAAGGTTTTGCACAACCTAGAGCTGTCTTTAATAATTATGAAGATACTTATAATAAGCACATAGTTTCAGATCCAACCGAAAGTGAATTTTACAAGCCCTTTCATAAGTTGCCAGAATCGTTTTCGGATGAACTAAAAGATTCTATTATTAATGTTGCAAAAGCGAGTGTTCAAAAAAATGCCATAGATCAATATAAAATCATTAAAAGCTTTTTTGAAGATGAATACTTCCCGAATACAAGAAAAGGATTAGGGATTTCAACAGTGCCAAACGGTAAAGAGTTTTATCAGAATAGAATCAACCTTTTCACGACTAGTAATCAATACACTGCCGACGATATCCATCAAATTGGGTTGAGTGAAGTGGCTCGTATTAAGGCTGAAATGCAGATAATTATTGATGATTTAGGATTTAAAGGAAGCTTTGCCAATTTCATAGAATTTCTTAGAACCGATGAGCAATTTTATCCACAAACAGCTGAAGAATTGCTAATGTTTGCGCGTGATATTGCCAAAAGAATAGATGCTGAATTACCGAAATTCTTCAAAACATTACCACGAAAACCCTATGGAGTTGTTCCAGTTCCTGCAGACCTTGCAGCAAATTATACAGGAGGACGATATTCAGGTTCAGATAGTGAAACAACTGCAGGGTTTTATTGGATAAATACGTATAATTTGCCAAGTAGAACTTTATACACAATTCCTGCTTTGACAGCTCATGAGGCAGTTCCAGGACACCATTTGCAAATCTCATTGAATAATGAATTGCCTGAAACAATTCCGCAATTTAGAAGAAATTTATATTTATCGGCTTTTGGTGAAGGTTGGGGATTATATTCAGAATATTTGGCTGATGAAATGGATATTTACACAACGCCTTATGAAAAATTTGGTCAGCTAACTTATGAAATGTGGCGAGCATGTAGATTGGTGGTTGATACTGGAGTTCATGCAAAAGGTTGGACAAGACAACAAATGATTGATTATATGGCAGAAAACACAGCTTTATCAATTCATGAGGTGACAACAGAAACTGATCGCTATATTTCATCGCCAGGACAAGCTCTATCCTACAAGATTGGAGAAATAAAAATAAGAGAACTCCGTAAAAAGGCTGAAGAAGCTTTAGGAGATAAATTTGATATTCGTGAATTTCATGAAGTGATCCTTGAAGAAGGAACTGTGACGCTTGCAATTATGGAAAAACGAATGGATGATTATATTGAGAAAAAATTAAATGAGTAAATCAAAATTTGTGTGCATTGATGCACATACTTGCGGAAATCCAGTTAGAGTAGTTACTGAAGGACATCCATACTTGGTTGGCAATACCATGAGTGAAAAACGCCAACACTTTTTGAAAGAATTCGATTGGATTCGTAAAGGACTCATGTTTGAGCCACGAGGTCATGATATGATGAGTGGAAGTTTTTTATTTACACCTCACAATCCTGAAAATGATTTTGCCATTCTATTTATTGAAACCTCAGGATGTCTGCCAATGTGTGGTCATGGTACTATTGGTACTGTAACAATTGCAATAGAAGAAGGTTTAGTTACTCCAAAAGTACCCGGAAAAATTAAAATGGAAGCTCCAGCAGGATTAGTCGAAATTGAATATCAACAAACCAATGGAAAAGTTGATTGGGTAAAATTGATCAATGTAAAAAGTTATTTAGCAGCTGAAAATTTAATGGTTGATTGCCCAGAATTAGGAGAAATTACTTTTGATGTTGCTTATGGCGGAAACTATTATGCCATTGTTGATCCTCAAGAAAATTTTTCAGGATTGCATGATTTCACAGCAGGAAAGATTGTGCAATATTCACAAATAGTTAGACAACGCATCAATGAAAAATATCCAAAGATGTTTATTCATCCAGAAAATGACACAATTCGTGATGTCACTCACATGCTGTGGACTGGAAACCCGATCGATCCAACATCTTCTGGTAGAAATGCAGTTTTTTATGGAGACAAAGCAATTGATCGTTCACCTTGCGGAACAGGAACATCAGCAAGATTAGCACAATTATATGCTAAAGGGAAATTAAAAGTTGGAGAGCGATTTATTCACGAAAGTTTTATAGGCAGCAAATTTATTGGTCTTGTAGAGAAAGAAACTACTTTAGATGGTAAATTAGCCATTATACCAAGTATTCAAGGTTGGGCAAAAGTTTATGGTTATAACACTATTTTTATTGATGATGAAGACGATCCTTATGCTCATGGATTTCAGGTGATTTAATTTTGTCAACTTGAGCGCAGTCGAAGGACAGGAATTAAATCATTCCCAACTTGATTGAGAATCTTATAATTATTAAAACAATTGAACATGAAACAGATTTCAATTTTACTAATTACGTTATTAATGGTTTCAACACCGTTTCAAGCGCAAGAAGTTGCTCAAGATGATTATAGTCGAGCAATAAGTTTCATGTATGATAACTACAATAATAAAACAGCATTCAATCTTTACACAAATGTAAATTGGTTTAAAGATGGTTCAGGACTTTGGTTTATTGATCATAGCAAAGACAAGAAAACTTATAAAACGGTTAGTTTCAAAAATCATAATGTTGTTGATTTATTCAATCATGAAAAGCTAGGGCGAGCTTTAAGTAAATTGAATGATAAGCTTGTCGAATCTAATAATTTGTCAGTTTCTAATATTGAAAGACTAAAAGAGGGTAATTTGGATTTAAGTTTTGAAGGAAAAAATTATACCTTAAATCTAAAATCTTATGGGCTTCAGATAAAGCAGGAAGAAAAGAAAGAAGAAAGGAATGAGTTTGAATCTAAATCTCCAGATGGGAAATGGATAGCATATTCTGAAAACTATAATTTATTCATAAAATCAACCGAGAATAATCAGGAATATCAATTAAGTTTTGATGGGAAAAAGGATTATGAATATGCAACCTATTATGGTTGGTTTGATATTATGGAAGGCGAAAACGCCGAACGCCCAAAACATTTCAGCACCAACTGGTCTGAAGACTCTAAATGGATTACAACAAATATTATCGATTTCAGGAATGCTGAAAAAATGTATCTTTTAGATCATAGTATCGATTCCCTTTACAAATCAAAATTACTGTCTTACTATCGTGGCTCTCCAGGAGATACAACAATGGTTCATGTGACACCTGCATTTTTTAATGTTGAAACCAAAAAAGAAGTCAAAACCAATTTACCAACAGGAACACATGTAAACTCGGTTTCTATTGAGTGGATGAAAAAATCAGGAATACTTTTAGCAGAATATTCTGAGAGAGGTTATAAAAAGGAAGTTTTAAAACTTGTAGATCTTAATAGTGGAAGTGAAAAAACACTTATTGAAGAAACAAGTGAAACGAACATTGATAATTTTTGGTTTAGAAAGTTTGACGATAAACAAAAAGTTATCTTCTTATCAGAGCGCAGTGGTTGGAGACAACTCTATATAATCGATTTAAAAACCAATAAAACAAAACCTATAACTTTAGGAAATTACTATATCAATGCTATTGAGTATACAAATGAAGATAAAGAAGAAATTTACTTTTTAGCGTCAGGGAAAGATGCAAGGATGAATCCTTACCATCAACAACTTTACAGAGTAGATTTTGATGGAGAAGTAACCTTACTAACTCCTGAAAACACACATCATATTGTCAATTTCACTAAAGATGGAAAACATTTTGCAGATAATTTTTCAGCCATTAATATTCCAACAAAAACAGTTCTTAGAGATTCAAAAAACGGAAATATTTTAGCAGAGCTAACAGAAGCTGATGTTTCAGAAGTAGAATCTAAAGGATGGCAGTCACCTGAAGTTTTTGAGTTAATTGGAAAAGATGGAAAAACTACTATTTATGGAGCCATTTGGAAGCCAACCAATTTTGATCCAAATAAGTCATATCCAATAATTGATGCAACTTATACAGGACCACATACACAAGTATTTCCAAAATCGTTTGATCGTAGTTTTAGCAATCAATCCTTAGCTGAATTAGGCTTTATTGTTATTGGAGTTGATGGCTTAGGCACTTCTGGGAGATCTAAAGAATTCCATGACCATTCCTATAAGAACATGGAAAATAATTTGGAGGATCATGTGTTAGCAATTAAGCACCTGGCAAAAAAACACGCATGGGTTAATGTTGAAAAAGTTGGAATTTTTGGTCATTCAGCTGGAGGTTATGATACTGGAAGGGCAATGTTAGGATTTCCAGATTTTTATAAAGTTGGTGTAGCAAGCTCTGGTGACCACGATTTTAGAATGGAAAAAGCTTGGTGGCCAGAAATGTATCAAGGTTGGCCAATTGATGATACGTATGAAAAGGTGTCTAATATTACAAATGCAAAAAACTTAAAAGGAAAATTGTTATTAGTTCATGGTGGTATTGATGATAATGTAAATCCATCAGCTACCTTTAAATTAGCTGAAGCTTTAGTGAATGCTGATAAAGAGTTTGATTTATTAATATTACCAAGCCAACGACATGGTTATGTTGGTAAAACAAGAACATACTTTATAAAAAAACGTTGGAATTATTTTATTGAACATCTTTTGGAAACAAAACCAATTTGGGATTTTAAATGGGAATAAATGAGTAAAAATATTGTTGTTATCGGTGGTGGAATCATAGGACTGAGTTCTGCTTATTTTCTTCAAAAAGAAGGACATAAAGTTACTGTTATAGATCAATCAAACATGGATGCAGGAGCATCTTATGTAAATGCTGGATATTTATCACCAAGTCATTTGATTCCTCTATCTGCGCCAGGAGTTATGAAAAAAGGTCTAAAATGGATGTTTAATCCTGCAAGTCCATTGTACATAAAACCACGCTTAGATATTGATTTCTTAAAATGGACTTGGGCTTTTAATAAATCATGTACCCAACAGCATGTGGAAAAAGCCGCTCCAGTAATTAGAGATATTTCTTTGCTAAGTCAAGA
>CALGIH010000190.1 GCA_937916035.1 uncultured Lacinutrix sp. | reverse complement strand
CTACTGTTGTTTCAATTATTTTACGAATTAGTTTACCTTCCTCGTTAAAATCAATAGTTCTTACTTTAATTGACGCATTAAGTTCTACTTTTTTCTCATTGTAAGCAATTGTTACTTCTTCAGGAGAATAGAACGTTAGGCCTTCACCAACAACTTTATGTTCTGGAGTTGATTGACGCAACTTAGTCATATAATAAAGACCAAGTACCATATCTTGAGAAGGTACAGTTACTGGTGCTCCATTTGCAGGATTCAAGATATTATGAGAAGCCAACATTAATAATTGACATTCTAAAATAGCTTCTGGTCCTAATGGTAAATGCACAGCCATCTGATCACCATCAAAATCGGCATTAAATGAAGTACATACTAATGGATGTAACTGGATTGCTTTCCCTTCAATTAATTTTGGTTGAAATGCTTGAATACCTAGTCTGTGAAGTGTAGGAGCACGATTTAAAAGCACTGGATGTCCTTTTAAAACATTCTCTAAAATATCCCAAACTACAGGTTCTTTTTTATCTATAATTTTCTTTGCAGATTTTACAGTTTTTACAATTCCTCTTTCAATTAACTTTCTAATTACAAAAGGTTTGTAAAGTTCGGCTGCCATATCCTTTGGAATACCACATTCAAACAATTTTAATTCTGGTCCAACAACAATTACCGAACGTGCAGAATAATCAACACGCTTACCAAGTAAGTTTTGACGGAAACGTCCTTGCTTACCTTTAAGTGAATCTGATAAAGATTTTAATGGTCTATTAGAATCTGTTTTTACTGCTGATGATTTACGTGTATTATCAAATAATGAATCTACAGATTCTTGTAACATACGTTTTTCGTTACGCAAGATAACTTCAGGTGCTTTAATCTCAACAAGTCTTTTAAGACGGTTGTTACGGATAATTACACGACGATATAAATCATTTAAATCTGAAGTAGCAAAACGACCACCATCAAGTGGTACTAATGGACGTAATTCTGGTGGAATTACTGGAACGGCCTTAACAATCATCCATTCTGGAAGATTCTCTCTATTTAAGTTCGCTTCTTTAAATGCTTCAACAACTTGCAAACGCTTTAAAGCTTCTGTTTTACGTTGTTTAGACGTTTCAGTATTTGCTTTATGGCGAAGTTCAAATGAAAGCTCATCAAGTTTGATTCTTGATAATAATTCAATTAAACATTCTGCTCCCATTTTAGCTATAAACTTCTCTGGGTCATTATCATCTAAATGCCTATTTTCTTGTGGAAGTGACTCTAGAATACTTAAGTATTCTTCTTCGGTTAAGAAATCCATTTTTTGAACTGGCTCTCCTTCTTCATTTTTAGCATTTCCTGCCTGAATAACTACATAACGCTCATAATAGATAATCATATCTAATTTCTTAGATGGCAATCCTAGTAAGTACCCAATTTTGTTAGGTAACGAACGGAAATACCAAATATGAGCTACAGGTACTACTAAGTTAATATGGCCAACACGATCACGACGCACTTTTTTCTCAGTAACTTCTACTCCACATCTGTCGCAAACAATGCCTTTATATCTAATACGTTTATATTTTCCACAAGCACATTCGTAATCCTTTACAGGACCAAATATACGCTCACAAAATAAACCATCACGTTCTGGTTTATGAGTTCTATAATTAATAGTTTCTGGTTTTAAAACCTCACCACGAGATGCCGCCAAAATAGACTCTGGAGATGCCAAACCAATTGAGATCTTATTAAATCTCTGTACTGTATTATTATCTTGTTTTCTTGCCATGTTTTTTAGTCTTTAGTTCAGTGCTCAGTACATAGTTTAAACTATGTACTGAATACTGTTAACTATTTTTTTACTCCTCTAATCTAATATCTAATGCTAATCCTTTCAATTCGTGCATTAACACGTTGAATGATTCAGGTATTCCTGGTTCTGGCATTGGTTCACCTTTTACTATTGCTTCGTAAGTTTTTGCTCTACCAATAACATCATCAGATTTTACAGTTAAGATCTCACGCAAAGTTGCTGAAGCTCCATATGCTTCAAGTGCCCAAACTTCCATCTCTCCAAAACGCTGTCCACCAAATTGTGCTTTACCACCAAGAGGTTGTTGCGTAATAAGTGAATATGGTCCTATTGAACGTGCATGCATCTTATCATCAACCATATGCCCAAGTTTAAGCATGTAGATAACTCCTACTGTTGCTGGTTGATCAAAACGATCTCCTGTTCCTCCATCATATAAATATGTATGACCATATCTAGGAATTCCAGCTTCGTCTGTTAACGCATTGATTTGATCAATATTTGCACCATCAAAAATTGGTGTTGCATATTTGCGATCAAGTTTTTGTCCAGCCCAACCAAGCACTGTTTCATAAATTTGACCAATGTTCATACGAGATGGTACACCAAGTGGATTTAATACTATATCAACGGGAGTTCCGTCTTCTAGGAATGGCATATCTTCTTGACGTACAATACGAGCAACAATACCTTTGTTACCATGACGTCCAGCCATTTTATCTCCTACTTTAAGTTTACGCTTTTTAGCAATATAAACTTTCGCTAATTTGATAATTCCTGCTGGTAATTCATCCCCTACAGAAATTGTAAATTTCTCACGTCTTAAAGATCCTCGAAGATCGTTTTCCTTGATTTTATAATTATGAATTAAATTTGCTACAAGTTTGTTGGTATGATCATCAGTAGTCCATTTTCCGGCTACTAAATGCGCATAATCATCAACAGCATTTAACATTTTTAAGGTAAATTTCTTTCCTTTAGGGAAAACTTCTTCACCCAAATCATTTTGAATACCTTGAGCCGTTTTACCTCCAACAATTATAAATAATTTATCGACTAAAACATCTTTAAGATCATCAAATTTTCTATCATAGATATCTTCTAATTGAGTGATATCTTCTTTGTCTTTAGCTCTCTTGCGTTTATCTTTAATTGCTCTTGAGAATAATTTTTTCTCAATTACAACACCATGTAATGATGGTGACGCTTTTAGAGACGCATCTTTTACATCTCCAGCTTTATCACCAAAAATAGCACGTAATAATTTCTCTTCTGGTGTAGGATCACTTTCTCCTTTTGGAGTAATCTTACCAATAAGGATATCTCCTGGTTTTATTTCAGCACCAATACGAATCATTCCGTTTTCATCGAGGTCTTTAGTAGCCTCTTCAGAAACGTTCGGAATATCATTAGTTAGTTCTTCATTACCAAGTTTTGTATCTCTTACTTCCAGAGAATACTCATCAATATGAATAGAGGTAAAAATATCGTTTCTTACCACTTCTTCAGAAATTACAATAGCATCCTCAAAGTTATAACCTTTCCAAGGCATGAACGCAACTTTCATATTTCTACCAAGTGCTAATTCACCAGCTTGAGTTGCATATCCTTCACATAAAACTTGACCTTTTGTTACCTTATCGCCTTTTCTAACAATAGCTTTAAGATTTACAGAAGTTCCTTGATTTGTTTTTCTGAATTTTGTTAAAGGGTATGTTTTTGTATCAGATTCAAAGCTCACTAAAGCCTCTTCATCAGTTCTATCATATTTAATTACAATTTCATTTGCATCAACATACTTAACAACACCTTCTCCCTGAGCATTAACCAATACTCTAGAATCTGACGCTACTTGACGTTCTAAACCAGTACCAACAATTGGAGATTCTGGTAATAATAAAGGCACAGCTTGACGCATCATGTTTGATCCCATCAGTGCTCTGTTGGCATCATCATGTTCCAAGAATGGAATTAATGAAGCTGATATAGATGAAATTTGATTAGGTGCGACATCTGTATAATGAAGTTCAGTCGGATCAATAACAGGGAAATCTCCTTCTTGACGAGCAATTACTTTATCATGAAGAATTTTTCCGTTTTCGTCAACTTTAACAGTTGCCTGAGCTATCATTTTTTCTTCTTCTTCTTCAGCACTCAAATAAATTGGAGTTCCTTTAATATCAACTACACCATTAGTTACTTTACGATAAGGTGTTTCAATGAATCCCATAGAATTCACTTTAGCAAATACAGAAAGTGAAGAAATCAAACCAATGTTTGGTCCTTCAGGAGTTTCAATTGGACATAAACGCCCATAATGTGTATAGTGAACATCACGAACCTCAAACCCAGCTCTTTCTCTAGATAAACCTCCAGGTCCAAGTGCTGATAAACGACGTTTGTGCGTAATCTCAGCTAATGGATTTGTTTGATCCATAAATTGAGATAATTGGTTTGTACCAAAGAAAGAATTAATTACAGACGATAAAGTCTTAGCATTAATTAAATCAATTGGTGTAAACACTTCATTATCACGAACATTCATACGCTCACGAATAGTACGAGCCATACGTGATAAACCAACACCAAATTGAGATGATAACTGCTCACCAACAGTACGTACACGACGGTTTGATAAGTGATCAATATCATCAATCTCAGCTTTTGAGTTGATTAGTTCTATTAAATATTTTACAATGGTAATGATATCTTCTTTAGTAAGCACTTGCTTATCCATTCCGATATCCAATTGTAATTTTTTATTCATTCTATAACGTCCTACTTCACCTAAATTGTAACGTTGGTCACTAAAGAAAAGTTTATCGATAATACCTCTTGCTGTTTCCTCATCTGGTGGCTCAGCGTTACGAAGTTGTCTATATATATGTTCAACAGCTTCTTTTTCAGAGTTTGTTGGATCTTTTTGTAATGTATTATGAATAATAGAGTAATCTCCTTGTTGTCCGCTTTCTTTGTGTAAAAGAATTGTTTTTACACCAGATTCAAGAATTT
>CALGIH010000189.1 GCA_937916035.1 uncultured Lacinutrix sp. | reverse complement strand
TGCTTTTGATATTAGAGAAGCTGGTCGTGTAATGCGTGATGGCGACCCAATTACAGGGAAGATGGTTTTGGACACTCAAGGTGAACCTGAAAGAACTCCAGGTAAGTTGAAAGCCGTAAAAGGAATTGGATGGTATATTGAAGAATATGGAATTGCTCAAATATCCTATAATCTTACCAATATTAGTATTACCTCAATGCATGAAGCTTTTGATGAATCTTGTAAATCGGCACATGAAAGAGGTTTGCGTGTCACAGGATCTGAACTTATTGGATTAATTCCTTTAAAGGCAATGTTAGATGCTGGAAATTATTTTTTAAAGAAACAAGAGCGTTCTTTAGGAATATCAGAATCTGAAAAAATAAAGATTGCAGTGAAGTCCTTAGGTTTAGATGACTTAAAGCCATTCAATCCGAAAGAGAAAATCATAGAATATGTATTAAAAAATAAGAGTGTTAAACAGCTAGTTGATTTCACACTAACAGATTTTGCAGATGAAACTGCAGGAGAATCTATGGCTCCAGGAGGAGGCTCCATTTCGGCGTATGTTGGCACTTTAGGCATTTCATTAGGTACTATGGTTGCAAATCTATCTGCTCATAAACCAGGTTGGGATGAACGTTGGGAGGAATTTTCAGAATGGGCTGAAAAAGGACAAGCTTATAAAAATAAATTACTTGCTTTGGTTGATGAAGATACCAATGCCTTTAATAAAATTATTGAAGGATTTAGAATGCCAAAGGATACTGATGAAGAGAAAAAGGCTAGGGTAGAAGCCGTTGAATCTGCAACAATCTATGCAACGGAAGTTCCTTTATTAGTAATGGAAACTGCCTGTGATTCCATGGAAGTAATGATGGCAATGGCCAAACATGGTTTACAAAATTCGTTATCTGATGCTGGAGTAGGTTCATTATGTGCTAGAACGGCTGTTTATGGAGCCTATTTTAATGTTCGTATCAATGCTAAGGATATAAAAAACAGAGCTACTGCTGAATCACTTTTGAAAAAGGCAAAATCAATATATGATAAAGCCATTGCTAATGAAAACGAAATGGTAACCTATATAAACGAAAAAATATAATGAGATTTCATTCACGTAAATGGGTAAAACCAGAAGATTTAAATCCAAATGGAACCTTATTTGGAGGTCGTTTATTAGAATGGATCGATGAAGAAGCAGCTCTCTACACCATTATTCAACTTGAAAATTCAAAAATTGTCACCAAGTATATTTCAGAAATTAATTTTATGAGTTCTGCTAAACAAGGCGATATTGTTGAATTAGGAATGGAAGTCACCAAATTCGGAAGGTCTTCATTAACTCTTAAATGTGAAGCA
>CALGIH010000188.1 GCA_937916035.1 uncultured Lacinutrix sp. | reverse complement strand
AGGTCATAACATACAGGGATTTTCCACAGTTTAAAAGCAACTTTATTTTTATCCTTAATATCTAAATACAATGATTTTAGCACTAAAATTTCATCATAGATATTATTTATAGCAACATCATAAGTAATTAATATCGAGTTATATGCAGACTTTACATAAACTTTTTGTTCAAAATTGTATTTTTCTATATTTTGTTTATAAGTAAGTACGTTTTCGAGGATGTTTTCAGAAATAATTTGAGGCCATTCAATTAAAATTGAATGTTCTCCAAAAGGTTTGTATTGTAGCTCAAAATCATTCAAAATATCATTGAATTTTAATGTTATAATCAAGCAAGTTTTGACGTAGATTTTTAACCAATTTTAACGCCTCAGGATGGTCTCCATGAACACATATGGTTTCAGCTTTAAGACTCACTTCTACTCCATTAATTGTTTTTACCTTTTGATGTAAAATCATATTTTTAACATGATCTATCATTTTATCTGCATTTGTAATAATGGCATTTTCTTGGGTTCGCGATACTAATGATAAATCTTCATTATAATTTCTATCTGCAAAAACTTCATACGTAATTGGAATTCCTTCAGCAATAGCAATTTGAGCAATTACTGAACCATAAGGCACGTATAGTTTTAGTGGTAAATGAATGCTTTTCATCACTTCTACAATAACCTCAGCAGTCGTTTTATCTTTTGCTGCCAAATTATATAAAGCGCCATGAGGTTTTACGTGATGTAATGCAGCGTGTTCTTCTCTAACTACACTCATCAATTCTTTTATTTGATTTTTTATTGATTGATATAATGCTGTGCATGACATATCAACAACTTTTCGTCCAAAGTTCTCTGTATCTGGAAACGAAGGATGCGCGCCGATTTTTACAAAATACTGTTTGGCAAGTTCCACACACATTTGCATCGTCTCCTTATTCCCTGCGTGACCACCACAAGCAATATTGCACGAAGAAAGTAATGGCATCAAATCAGCTTCGTTACCTATACCTTCTCCAATATCTGCGTTTATGTCTATTGAGATTTTCTGCATTTACAATAGTTCAAAGACTTTTAATATACTTTTTACACCAAGAAAAATAGTGATTGCTAGTATAATAATACTTATAATATTTTGACGCATTGTGTTTTTATAATCGCCTAAAACTGAATGTTTATTCATGATCCAAATAAGGAAACCAGCAATAACAGGAAGCAAGATTCCATTAGCTACTTGAGCAAATTTTATAATCTCAATAGATTTAATTCCTGAAGATGAGGATAACACTCCGACTACAAGAATAAAAATCCAAACTGCTCTGAATCTTTTTGATGTCATTTTTGTTGACCACCCCAAACAACCTGTTGCAACAAAGGCTGCTGCTAAAGGCGCCGTAATAGCACTTGTGATTCCTGCCGCAAACAAACCAATAGCTAGAAAATACTTAGAAAAACTACCAAAAAGAGGCTCTAAACCTTTTGCCAAATCTGCTGCGTTATTAATTTCACTAGTTTGTATTGCTGCTGCAGATATAATGATACACATAGATACAATACCTCCTAAAATTAACGCAATAATAGTATCCTTTCGCGCATATTTTAAATCCCTTCTATTATTCCATTTTTCTTTTACTAAAGAAGCGTGCAAAAACAAATTATATGGCACTACAGTAGTTCCAATTAAACCAATAACAGTCAAAATACTATTATCAGGAAACTTAGGAACAAATATACCTTTAAACACTTCCATTAAGTTTGGCTTAGTCATTATTGCCGTAATCATAAACGCAATACTCATTAATATAACCAATGAAACTAATGCCTTTTCAAGAATTTTATAGTTACCAATATAAAGAAGTACAAACGCTATTAAACCAATAGCAACACTAAAATAATTCAATGAAAATGAGCCAATCTGTTTTGAGTATTCACCTAACACA
>CALGIH010000187.1 GCA_937916035.1 uncultured Lacinutrix sp. | reverse complement strand
TACTGTCTAATGTAAAACTAACGCAACTAATATGTATACTAAAAAAACATATTCCTCATTCCAAATGGCATGGTGGACACGATTTGAAACCTTATTATTTTTAATCATCATTGTTGCTTGGGTTTTTCATACTATGGAACGTATTGGCAGAACTGGTGAAAACCCGTTTGAAGGCACCTCCAATGATGTACCAATCTCAACCATTGCAAGAGGTATTGAAATTGATTTAAGGCAAAACTTAGGTGAATCATTAGCAGACATCCCAAAACAGTTTGAAGTGATTCATAATACACAATTTTAGACAATGACTTAAAAAAGAAACTTATGAAAACCATCTTTAACACTACAAAATCAATGACACTTTTGCTATTAATGCTTTTTAGCATCACATTGCAAGCACAACAAACAGAAACCGATAGTTATACGCAGTACGAATTACTAGATCCTGAAACGCAATCGTTCCGCATTATTTACGATGTCAGTGGTACAACTGCTGGCTCCATATACTATTGGAATACTTTAAGACGTGGCAGTGAACATACTGTTGAAAAGGTTTGGGATGTATCCTCTGGAAAAGAATTAAAATGGAAAATTGTAGACAATAACATTGCGAAGCAAAATGGATTAACATCCGCTTCAGATGATACAGATTATCTTCAAATCACTTTAGCAAGACCAATTCCTGAAGGTGGACAAGCACGTATTCGAATTGATAAAACATATAAAGACACAGCGAGTTATTTTAAAGAAGGGAACTCTATTGTATTCTCTCGTACCTTAGGTATTAAACGCAATAGCATTGTATTGCCAGAGGGTTATGAATTGACCCATTGCAATTATCCTTCACAAGTAGATCTTACAGATGATGCTCGTATAAAAGTGAGTTTTTTAAATCGCAGTCCTGCTGCTGTACCTTTAATTATTAAAGCAAGACCCTTAGCTAATAATCTTACCATTAAAATCCCTAAAGAAGATACTTACAGTCCAGGAACTGGGACTTCAATTGACCAATCTAAGGCTCGACTAGGCTATCAGTTTAGCGAACGTGCTTTCCAAGATCGAGATATTGTTTATTTTTTGCAACAACCAGAAACACATTCGTTTTTGCTCTTTCACGACTATACCGAAACGCGCCAAGGAATGGATCGTTACCTTAATATTGTGCGAACAGGCAGCAAGGCTTCAAACCCTTCTGCTATTATTTTAGATACTGGAGAACAGCTTAAAGTAGAATCATTTATTGGAGATGCTATTACTAAGCGTGGCATTGATATCAATTCTGAAATTAAACCAGAAACAGAAGTGGTTGCTATCTGGTTTGACCCAGTAAAAGAAGGCGAATCTAAACGCTTACGAATTACTGAAACCTATACAGATCCAAATCGTTATGTTATATATAAAGGTCAATTGGTTTGGGATAGAAGTTTTGGACGTAACCGAAATACGGTTGTATTACCAGAGGGTTGGTTTTTAACCACTTCTTCAATTCCTGCAGTGATTAGTCAAAACGAAAACGGATTAACCACACTTCGTTTTGTAAATGATCGTCCAGATAATATTGATGTATTTATTAAGGCGCAACGAAGAAATTAAAAGACACTTAACCAATAATAAAATTCTTTAAATAAATTAGGCAAAGACTACTAACTCAAAACAGATTAGGTGCGTACCTTCTCTATGCAATTGGCAGATGAAATTGAACAAGAATTAAAGCAAAGAAATTATAATCAATAAATATCGCAAAGTCACAATTTGTTACCATTAACGCTGAGCAACAACATTATATACAAGCAAAATAGAACAGAATGAATAGAATAAAACACATAGAAAATGAAATTTCTGAATTAAGAAATCAATTGCAGAATCATAAGCTTTATCAAAATTTAAATAATATCGATGATATAAAAATATTTATGGAAAATCACGTATTTG
>CALGIH010000186.1 GCA_937916035.1 uncultured Lacinutrix sp. | reverse complement strand
TCAATATTCCACCTTTAGTTTCTATCGCTAATAAATTCTTTTTAGTTTCACCAATATAATGCATGGCTAAGGCAACTGCAGTTACTCCTGTTCCGCAAGACAATGTTTCATCTTCAACACCACGTTCATAAGTTCTTACTTTAAAGGTTGAAGCATCTACTTTTTCTGCAAAATTGACATTAGATCCAGCTTCATTATACAACTTACTGTATCTGATTTTTGAGCCTTCCTCTTTTATATTCAATAAGTGGACGTTTTTACAAGACTCTATATGATGCGGAGATCCTGTGTTCAAAAACACAAAATCATCATTGTTTTTAATGTCCGAAACATCTTGCATTTGTAGATGAATTTCATCTTTTACAATCTTAGCCTTATGCAAACCATCAATAGCAACAAAAGTTGCTTCTTTATTAATAATTTCTAAATAATTAGCAAAATGTGTAATGCAACGTCCTCCATTACCGCACATACTGCTTTCATTACCATCTGCATTAAAATACACCATTTTAAAATCGGCTGTTTCATCGTTCTCTAATAAAATCAAACCATCAGCACCAATACCAAATCGTCTGTCACACAAAAGTGCAATAAGCTTGGTCTTGTTTTTATCGAAAATGCTTAGCCGATTATCAATCATCACAAAGTCATTTCCAGTTCCTTGATATTTAAAAAAAGTGTGTTTCATTTTGAATCACAAAGATATAAATATTATACAGTTTTTGCGTGTGTTAAATCGGCGTTAATTGTGACGTTAAAAAAAGTTAAAGTTGATTTATCAATTCAATAAATAATTAATTTTAATCGTTATCATTTTTAAACCATAAACAAAAAAATTAATAACATGAAAAAGATTTTAACCCTCGTTTTTGTTTCAACATTAGGCGGCGCCTTAACCTTAGGTAGTTATAAGTATTTTATTGAAAAAGATTCTAATGCTATTGCAAATCATCAATTAACCGAATTGCCTTCAGCAATTACAACAAATTACAACGCATCAAATACCAATTTAGCGTTAACTAATCCTGATTTTGTGAACGCCGCCGAAAACACTATTCACACAGTTGTGCATGTTCAAAGCACAGCAGTTGGTTCCAAGCAAATGACCATTGAAGACTTGTTTTCTGGAAGACGATCTCAACGTTCACAAATAGGTACTGGCTCAGGAGTTGTTATTTCGGCTGATGGTTATATTATCACCAACAACCATGTAATTGATGGTGCTGAATCCTTAATGATTACTACTAACGATAATAAAACCTACAACGCAGAGCTAATTGGTACTGACTCAAAAACTGATATTGCCTTATTAAAAATTGCTGCAGATGAAATTTTGCCTTACTCAACATTTGGTGATAGTGATACTGCAAAAATTGGCGAATGGGTTTTGGCAGTTGGTAATCCTTTCAATTTAACATCTACTGTTACGGCTGGAATTATTAGCGCAAAATCCAGAAATTTAGACAAAACTGGTCAACAAACACAATCGTTCATTCAAACTGATGCTGCCGTTAATCCAGGGAATTCCGGAGGTGCTTTGGTAAATACACGAGGTGAACTTATAGGTATCAATACAGCCATTACTTCACAAACTGGTTCTTACATTGGGTATTCTTTTGCTGTACCTAGTAATATTGCCAGAAAGGTAATTGCTGATATTATGGAATTTGGTAATGTGCAAAACGGAATACTTGGAGTTGTTGGTGGAGCATTAAATAGCACAGCAGCCGAAAGATTTGGTGTCAATGAAACAGAAGGTTTCTTTGTTAGCGAGGTTCAAAAAGAATCAGGAGCAGACAAAGCAGGTATACAAAGCGGTGATATAATAAAACGTATTGATA
>CALGIH010000185.1 GCA_937916035.1 uncultured Lacinutrix sp. | reverse complement strand
CTTTTATCCATTAAGGAGGTGTAACCATAAATTCCTAGAAACACAATCAAGCCATTAAGAAGTAAGTTAGTAGCACTGATATTACTGTAATTATAAAACATAAAAAGCAATAATCCAGTTGTTGATGTCAGTTGAAAAATAGACCAGTAAATCAACGCTCTGGAGGGTTTGGTGTCATATTTTGTTTGACTATATGGATCTTCTATTATTGCAATTGGAAATTTCTTAGCAACATCATTTGGTCGCCATCCTGTTGGCATAAACCAAATTCTAAACTTGTCCAACCAATTATTGGTTCGCCAGGCGTCTTGTATCAGCCGCCAAATATGTTGAAAGTTGATAAGGATTGGGTTCCATGTATTGGCAGGTTTCAAAACGCCATATACTGGAGGAACATCTTCTAATTCTTCCTGAAATGTTCCAAATAATCTATCCCAAACACAAAAAATAGCTGCTAAGTTTTTATCTAAATATTCTTTATTGATAGCGTGGTGCACACGATGTTGCGAAGGTGTCACTATAATGTATTCTAAAAAACCCAATTTCCCAATGTGCTTCGTATGGTACCAAAATTGAGCAAATAAATGTATTGGAGCCAGAACAACAATGACTTTATGAGGAACACCAAGAATGGCTGCTGGAATTAATAAAATTGAAAAATATCCTAAAAGATTTGAAATAGATTGCCTCAAGGCGCAAGCCAAGTTAAATTCCTCACTACTATGGTGAATGACATGCTGATTCCAGAAGAAATTTATTTTGTGACTCAATCTATGATTCCAATAACTTGCAAAATCAATGCAGATAAAGGCAATCAGATAAACTATCCAAGATGATTTTATGTCATAAAGAGCTAATTTTTCAAGGAAGAAAGGATACGAAATAATAATTAAAACCAATCCTAATGAATCCTTTATAATATTAGTGAGTCCAGAACTTAAACTAGAAATAGTATCCATTGGTTTATACATTTGCTTTTTCACAAAATGACCATATCCAATTTCAAAAAGCACAAGAAATAGAAAAAAAGGAATGGCATAAAGTAAAGCAGTTGTGTAGGCTTCCATAGTAAAGTTTAATGCTTAAAATTAAAAATTTAATTTCACTTTAAAAAACGACATTTATTCAGCTCACGTTTATTTATTAATAACGACTTCATGAATCTACACTTTCAATAGTTGCATACATAATAAGTGAAATAAAAATTGTAATTTTGCATGCAATTAAAAGCTAAAAGCAATGATTGCACATCAAAACAAAATTGTTGGAGAAGGTCTTACTTATGACGACGTTTTATTAGTTCCAGCATACTCCGAAATTTTACCACGCGACGTTAGTATTCAAACAAAACTCACTAGAAATATTTCTATTAATATTCCTATTATTTCTGCTGCTATGGATACAGTTACAGAAAGCAGAATGGCAATTGCTATGGCTCAAGAAGGTGGTATTGGTGTACTGCACAAAAACATGTCTATTGATGAGCAAGCTCAAAAAGTACGTAAAGTAAAGCGTGCTGAAAGTGGGATGATTATAGATCCTGTGACTTTACCATTGACTGCAAAGGTTATTGATGCCAATAAATACATGAGTGAATATAGTATTGGAGGCATTCCTATTGTAGATGACAATGGTATTTTAAAAGGTATTGTTACCAACAGAGATTTGCGTTTTGAGCATGATAAAGCCAGACCAATTGTTGAAGTCATGACAAGCGAAAATTTGGTAACTGCAGCTGTTGGAACTTCTTTAAAGGATGCTGAAATTATTCTTCAAAAGCACAAAATTGAAAAATTACTTATTGTTGATGACAACTATAAGCTTGTAGGATTAATTACGTTTAGAGACATTACTAAGGTGACACAAAAGCCTTTTGCCAATAAGGATGTTTATGGAAGATTGCGTGTTGCTGCGGCAATTGGAGTTACAGGTGATGCTGTTGAAAGAGCTTCTGCTTTAGTTAAAGCTGGAGTAGATGCTATTGTTATTGATACTGCTCATGGTCATACCAAAGGTGTTGTAGACGTGTTAAAAAAGATAAAAGCTAGTTTCCCGAAATTAGAAGTCATCGTTGGGAATATTGCAACTGCTGAAGCTGCCAAGTATTTAGTTGAAGCTGGAGCTGATGCTGTAAAAGTTGGTATTGGTCCTGGTTCTATTTGTACAACAAGAGTTGTTGCAGGTGTAGGTTTTCCACAGTTTTCAGCTGTATTGGAAGTTGCTGAAGCCATCAAAGGAAGTGGAGTTCCAGTCATTGCAGATGGAGGTATTCGGTACACAGGGGATATTCCAAAAGCCATCGCAGCAGGAGCAGATACTGTGATGCTAGGTTCGTTATTAGCAGGAACGAAAGAGTCACCAGGAGAAACTATTATTTACGAAGGTAGAAAGTTCAAATCATATAGAGGAATGGGTTCCGTTGAAGCCATGAAAGAAGGTAGTAAAGACCGTTATTTCCAAGATGTTGAAGACGATATCAAAAAACTAGTACCAGAAGGTATTGTTGGTCGTGTGCCATACAAAGGAGAGTTGTATGAAAGTATTCATCAATTTATTGGTGGCTTACGAGCAGGAATGGGTTATTGTGGTGCAAAAGATATTGCAACCTTAAAAGAAACAGGACGCTTTGTGAAAATTACAGCTTCTGGAATTAATGAAAGCCATCCACATGATGTGATGATTACTAAGGAATCTCCTAATTATTCTAGATAACAAATTCCTGCGAATGCAGGAATCTCATTGATATATTAGAACAGCATTTTACCAAAGATACTTAAAATAGGGCATAAAAAAACCACTTCAAATTGAAGTGGTTTTAAGGATTGATTGGTAATTTGGACGTTAATCTACGGCCTTACTTGTTTGTGTGAAGCCTAAGTATAAACCTAATCCTGCCATTAAGAATATAAGTGCTGGATAAACGGCTTCTGAATCTAAATTAGAATAAGTATCTAATAACGATGCAATAAATACACCTGCTCCAATTCCCATTAATAAGAAAGCTAAGTTTAAAACGATAACTTTCCATGATGAGCCTGCACGTTTGCCCAGATTAAAAATACTTGCATCTGCACCTTTTTCTATTAGCGCTAATCGTTCTTTGTTTCTTGATGAAATGTAAAGGTAAAATACTCCGAAAATCGATCCGAAAATAATTGCCATGATTGCTATTTCCATAATTGTTTGCTTTTAATTGATTATTTTTATTGAGTTCATAGCTTATGACGACAGTTTTTGAATGTTGGTTACAGAAAAATTAATATTTATTTTTTTTCAAAAAAAGTGTAACCAAAACAATACATATATAGTCATAGTATTAAATGACCACCAACGACCAAGTTTATATAGACTCAATTTTAAATGGCGACGCTAATGCTTTTACAGTATTGGTGGATCGTTATAAGGACTTGGTGTTCACTTTAGCGTTGCGAATGATGAAACATAGGGAAGAAGCTGAAGAAGTTGCGCAAGACACTTTTATTAAGGTTTATAAGTCGTTGAATAAGTTTAAAGGAGATTCGAAATTTTCGACATGGATATATAGAGTTGCTTATAATACTTGTTTAGATAGACTTAAAAAGAATAAGCGCCAACAATACACTGTTGAAATTAATGAATATACAGAGCATCAAATAAAAACTTTGGATAATGCTTTAGATAAAATAGAGGAGAAGGAACGCGAACAAGCAATGCAAGATTGTTTAGCGTTATTACCAAGTGAAGATAGTTTTTTATTAACTTTATATTACTTTGAAGAACTATCATTAGAAGAAATAGGAAAAATTGTTGATTTAAAACCCAACAATGTAAAAGTGAAACTTTTTAGGAGTCGTAAAAAATTAGCGACTGTTTTAAGAAAGAAATTGGATAATGAAATAATTGAAAGTTATGAAGGATCATACAGAACAGCATTTAGA
>CALGIH010000184.1 GCA_937916035.1 uncultured Lacinutrix sp. | reverse complement strand
CTACATTTTTTAGTCCAAAAAACTTACAAATGCTTATATATGGCATTCTTAAAAATGGAATTCTTTCTGATGATTATGAGTTTAGTTTTGAAGGACATCCTAATAACACTACCAGGGGACATTTAAAAGCACTTTATGAAGTTGGCTTTAGAAGAGTAAGCTATGGTGTGCAAGATTATAATGAAACAGTACAAAAAGCGCTCATTGAGCGCTTTTTGTATGAATCATAATTTATTATTTAATCCATTTTGAATGTTTTTGTGTCTTTAAATGGCGACAAATTCAAAGCTTCCATTTTAGCTTTATATGGATTCCATTCCGCATTAAAGAATGTATTAGTCTTATCTAAAGTTGAATTCAATTCATCTTTTGCATGCTGAATAAGTATCGTCTCAGTTGAAGTAATTCCGTTTTGTCTTGAACCTACATATCTTCTAGCTTGCCCTAAACGTTGCATTACAGTAATCTCTGGATTTCTCGTAATACCTTGTCGTTTATCAATGGTTCCTAAGTACATAGCTATGATTTTTTCAATGTTCTTAGCAATGTCTTTAGATGCTTTTATGTTATCCTTATTGACTTTCTTATCTAATTTCGATAATGTTTTTGTATACTCTTCAGCAATTGTTTTGCTTTCAACTAATTGTTCAATAGCATCTGCCGCTATTTGTTGTAAATCTTCTAATTGCTTTAAAGTAGAATATACGTCATTAGTGTTTTGAGATGATATTTTTAATCTGGGATCGTCTTTTACAGTGATCATTGTTTCAGACGTTTGGTCACCAAAACTCATCACCACTTTATAGGTTCCCGGTTTAACAGAAACACCTCCAGATTCATCTCTACGAGATCTAGTTCTTCTAGAAGGTCTGTCGCCACCTTTTTCATCCATTCTCCAAGTCCACTTGTTTACGCCACTTTCTTTGGGAGCTTTTTGCTTTAAAGTTCTTATGAGCCTTTCACCATCATAAATATTCATATGAATAGAATCCCACTTTACCTTAGTTTCTGAAACTTCGTTACTTTTTTCATCATCTTCATTGATTAAAGTATCCTCGTTTTTATCATCATCTTCATTTTCTTCATCCATTTTCGTGTCACTTTTCCTTTTATTATCATCCTCCTCTATGTCGCTTCCTTTTTTATCGTCAATTTTCACATAATAAGACATTTGAGCTCCACCACTTCTGTTTTCACCATTAAACATGGCATCAGCACCAAAACGACTTCCTGTTGCCTGTTGGTAAGCTGCTTGATAAGCTGTTGGAGGATTGAATAATTCTAATTTATTATTAACGATGTTAGCGTTTTTTGCCATCGCTCTTAAAGGGCGAATATCATCTAAAATCCAGGCTGCACGACCAAATGTGCCAATCACTAAATCATGTTCACGAGGATGAATTACTAAATCTTTTACAGAAACTGTTGGAAAACCATTGGTCCATTTTGTCCATTTGTTTCCTGCATCAAGAGAAATGTAAAGACCATCATCAGTTCCTAGAAATAGTAGGTTTGGTTCTTCTAAGTCTTCAAGAATAGCCAATGCAAAGCTTTTCACATCAGTGCCATCAACAATTCTTGTCCAAGATTTCCCATAATCTTTAGTTCTATAAACGTAAGGAGTATAGTTAAATCGTCTGTAATCGTTAGCGACTAACAAAGCTTCTCCTTTGTTTTTGCTTGATGCCTTTATTTGCGGAATCCAACTTCCAGTTGGTAATCCTTTTATGTTTTTTGAGACATCTGTCCAACTTTCACCACCATTTTGTGTAAAATGTACACGACCATCGTCAGTTCCAACCCAAAGCATGTTTCTTTCAACAGGTGACGGTTCAATAACAAGTATCGTTGTATGATTTTCTGCTCCAGTAGCATCCATTGTTAATCCACCGCTCTCGCTTTGTTTTTGTTTTTCTGGATCATTTGTTGTTAAATCTGGAGAAATCACTTTCCAAGTATCTCCTTTGTCTGTTGATTTATGGACAAATTGACTTCCGAAGTAAACCGTACTATTATTAAAAGGATCAATATTAATGGCTGAATTCCAATTAAAACGCAATTTCACTTTAGAATCTGGATGTGTAGGCTGTACTCCGTAATTATTTCCAGTTTCCCAATCATAACGACTTACTGATCCTTGCTGACTCATAGTCCAACCATAACGAGAATCATCTCTGTCTGGAACGACATCAAATCCATCACCAAAGCTTATTTCTTGCCAATAACTATTACGAATGCCTTGTGCTCTCCAAACATACGCTGGACCTCTCCAAGAACCGTTATCTTGCATGCCACCATAAACATTATATGGAAAGTCATTATCTACATTAATATGATAAAATTGAGCTACTGGTAAGTTTCCAATAAAACGCCATGTTTTACCACCATCTTTTGTAATGTTCATTCCGCCATCATTTCCATCCATCATAAATTGTCCATTTTCAGGATGAATCCACCAGGCATGGTGATCTGGATGTACACCATTATCTACACCATAAGCAGGCATTAACTCGGTAAAACTTTTTCCTCCATCTTCACTCACATTGATATATGTAAATACTGAAAACACACGATTTTCATTTTCTGAATCCACATGGATTTCACCATAATAGAAAGGTCTTTGCCCAATTTGGTTCATATCATCATTGACCATTTTCCATTTAAACCCACCATCAGTACTTTTATAAAGAGCATTCTTTTTTGCTTCAACCAACGCGTAAACAATATTAGGTTTGCTTGGTGCTATTGCAAGACCAATACGTCCTAATTCACCTTTTGGGAAACCATCTTCATCAGTCACCTTTGTCCAAGTTTCTCCACCATCATAAGTAATGTGAACACCAGAACCTTCACCGCCAGATTTAAAAAACCAAGGATCTCGTTTGTGTTCCCACATTGCCGCAATCAATTTGTTTGGATTTGTTGGATCCATAACCAATTCTGCTGCGCCAGTTTTGTTATTTGCAAACAAAATGTTTTTCCAAGATTTTCCACCATCAGTTGTTTTATAAACACCTCGCTCAGGATGTTCTCCCCAAGGAGATCCAATAGCTGCAGCATAAACGACATCAGGATTTGTAGGATCTATAATAACACGATGAATATGACGTGTTTTTTCTAAACCCATAGATTTCCAAGTTTTCCCAGCATCTAATGATCTATAGATACCATAACCACCATTTAAACTATTTCTAGGGTTTCCTTCTCCAGTTCCAACCCAAATAACACTTGGGTTTGATTGTTGAATAGCAATAGAACCAATTGAAGCGGTTACTTCATTATCAAAAATTGGATCCCATTTAATGCCTCCAGATGTAGATTTCCATAAACCACCAGAAGCAGTGCCGACATACATAATATCAGGGTTGCTGTGCACAGCGTCAATGGCTGTAACACGACCAGACATACCACCTGGACCAATATTACGTGGTTTCATATTTTTCACTAAATCCATTGAGAATTCTTGTGCAGAGAGAATAGTAATGCAGAGAAGCATCACTAAGGACATGAGTTTTTTCATTATAAAAATTGGTTAGTTATATAAAGTTTTAAAGTTAGGAAAAAGGACTTATATATTTCTTAATGCAATGTTAATGAATTGAATTAAATAGGGTAAAAAGTTGTATTTTTATGCTTCTATGAAAAAGAAAATTTCTACTAGAAAGGGTTTTGTATTTAAAAAATACGAAGCTCTTACGCAATCGCCTTTCAAAATACTTTTTGATATTTTTAAAGATCTCATTACGCATACATCTGGAGACTTTGATGAAGCCATAGATTGGTTGCGTCAATTAGATGTTGAATATAAACTTACAACTCCAGAATACACGATTGATGATTTTATTGAAGACCTAAAAAATAAAGGTTATATCCGTGAGGAACTTCGCCCTAATGGAAAAAAAGGAAATGCTATTACAGCGAAAACAGAACGAGCAATTCGACAACAGGCGTTAGATCAAATTTTTGGTCAAATAAAAAGAAGTGGTTCTGGGAATCATAAAAGTAAAAACCCTGGAATAGGAGATGAGCATACAGGAGATTTTAGAAATTATCAATTTGGTGATGCTCTAGACAAAGTATCAATGACTGAAAGTCTGCGTAACGCACAAATTAATAATGGTATAAGTGATTTTAGATTAACTGAAGATGATTTAGTTGTTGAAGAAACTTTACATAAATCGCAAATGAGTACGGTACTTATGATTGATATAAGTCATAGCATGATACTTTATGGCGAAGACCGTATAACTCCAGCAAAAAAGGTGGCCATGGCTTTGGCTGAATTGATTACAACACGTTATCCAAAAGACACTTTAGATATTTTGGTTTTTGGTAATGATGCTTGGACTATAAAAATTAAAGATTTACCATATCTAAATGTTGGACCTTATCATACTAACACAGTTGCTGGACTTCAATTGGCAATGGATTTATTGCGAAGAAAACGCAATACAAATAAGCAAATATTTATGATTACTGATGGTAAACCAAGTTGTTTACGATTATCAGATGGACAATATTATAAAGACAGTAATGGACTCAATCCATACATAACAAATAAGTGTTATGCCATGGCTCAACAAGCAAGGAAATTGCATATCCCAATTACAACCTTTATGATCGCTCAAGATGACTACTTGATGCAATTTGTTGAAGAATTTACAAAAGCGAATCAAGGAAAAGCATTTTATACAGGAATAAAAGGATTAGGAGAAATGATTTTTGAAGATTACGAAACCAATAGAAAAAAAAGAATTAGAGGATAACTATGAAAATTGAAACTATAAAAATGTTAGGTGACCTTAAAAAAGAAGGTTATCAATCAAAATCTATTAAGGATGAATTACGTGATAATCTTATTAAAAAGATAAAGAATAAAGAAAAAACGTTTGAAGGCATTCACGGTTATGAAAACACGGTTATTCCTGAACTGGAGCGCGCCATTCTTTCAAGACATAATATTAATTTATTAGGTTTACGCGGACAAGCAAAAACGCGTTTAGCTCGATTAATGCTGAATTTATTAGATGAATATATTCCTGTGGTTGAAGGCTCAGAAATAAATGATGATCCATTGAGACCAATATCGCGATATGCAATAGAGTTGATTAAAGAGAAAGGAGATAAAACACCAATCTCTTGGATGCACAGAAGTGAACGTTTTGCTGAAAAATTAGCCACACCAGATGTAACCGTTGCAGATATTATAGGTGATGTTGACCCTATTAAAGCTGCAAACTTAAATTTAAGTTATGCAGATGATCGCGTTATTCATTATGGTATGATACCAAGAGCTAACCGTTGTATTTTTGTAATTAATGAATTGCCAGATTTGCAAGCTAGAATACAAGTTGCTTTATTTAATATTTTACAAGAAGGAGATATACAAATTAGAGGTTTTAAATTGCGCTTACCTTTAGATATGCAGTTTCTTTTTACTGCGAACCCAGAAGATTACACTAATAGAGGAAGCATTGTTACACCTTTAAAGGATAGAATTGGCTCCCAAATTCTTACGCATTATCCAATTGATATTGAAACAGCTAAATTGATTACAGAACAAGAGGCTAGTGTGTTAGAGGGGCAAAAAGAATCTGTTATGGTGCCTGATTTAGCACGAGATTTGATAGAGCAAATTGTTTTTGAAGCACGTGAGAGTGAATTTGTAGATGCAAAAAGTGGCGTTAGTGCAAGACTGAGTATCACAGCTTTTGAAAACTTATTAAGTACTGCAGAACGAAGAGCCTTGCTAAATAATGATGGCACAACAACGGTAAGGTTAAGTGATTTTGTTGGTATTATTCCTGCTATTACTGGAAAAGTGGAGTTAGTTTATGAAGGCGAGCAAGAAGGTGCTGCTAAAGTAGCTTATAATCTAATTGGTGAAGCTGTAAAAAGCTTGTTTGTTGAGTTTTTCCCAAAGATTGAAAAACTTCAAAAGCAGGATGAAGAAAGCCCTTATGACGATATTGTATCTTGGTTTTTTAATCAGAAAGAAGGCTTCGAATTATTAGATGATTTTAGGGATAAAGAGTATAAAAATATGCTAGATGCAATTTCTCCATTAGACGATTTATTAGCTAAATATCAGCCTAACTTATCAAAAGCTGACGGTTACTTTGTAAAGGAATTTGTGCTTTGGGCTCTTGTTGAATATAAGCAACTAAGTAAATATCGTTTTACTGAAGGTATTCAGTTTAAAGATCCATATGGCAGTTTTATAAGTGGCATTTAAAAGAAAGAGATGTAATTGCTTCTTTTGAAATAGAAGATCTGATAATAATTAATGTCTTTTAAGATATTTTATTTGTTTTGGTTTTAACCAAAGCATGAAACCACTTATGGCTAATAAAATAAGACCTAAGGAAGCTAAAGATGAATACAACAGTTTGGCGTTTTCAGATTTGCTTTTAAACAAAAAGTCAATGATAGAGCCATCATGAATCATTTCGATTAAATCTGACGTTCGTTGTTTTGCAGAAAGAATTTTTCCAGAATAACAATCAATTTGAAGTTCTGTAAAGTGCTCTTCAAACCGAATTTTCGCAATTCCTTTTGATGGACGATAGTCAATACGATTGATAGTATTATCAAGTTGAAGTGAATCTATGTAATGAATAGCATTTTGCTCAATTTGAGAAAGCGAAATCAATGTTGTTTTATTAGAAGATTTCTGAGTAGGTGGTGAAAATTTAAGTTCAGATTTCCAAGTTAGAAGTAAACCAGTAACACCAAGTAATAGCATAAAAAGGCATAACGGAACCGCAACAAATTTGTGTATACGTCTGTAAAAGCGAGCTTGTTTGGCTAATGTTCTAGTTTGTTGATTCAAATATAATTAATTGAAGCATCGAAAATAAGAAAAATGAAAGACTATTCTCTTAAAGGGTTGTTAACTATTGTCGCGTTTTGATGTTATTTTCACAAAAGGCAATTATTTTGGTAACCCTATCTTGTTTAGTAGTTTCTCTTTTTACTTGATTTAACGAATATAAATAGCTTTTTCGGTAGCTAGGAGCAAAGTTTTTGTAGTTTTTGAATGCTTTTAAGTTCTGGTCAAAAACTTTTTGAAGATCTTCAGGAATAATGCCTTTTTCAACCGCATCTAAGGCAGTCCAACTGTTATTTTGTTTTGCAATTTCAATAACCTCAAAACCACTTTGGTGCATCAAACTGTCTTTAACAAGTTGCTTAATATATTTTTTATTCAGTGCACTCCAAACACTTTTTGGGTTTCTTGGACAAAAATATTGCCGACGTTTTCCATTACCCAAACGTTTCACTGTTGAATCTATCCAACCATAACAAAGCGCTACTTTTACAGCTTCCTCCCAGCGCATGCTATCTTTTTCATGATCTACTTTATAAAATATTAAATAGGTGCCATTTTCGATTTTGTGATTATGGTGTAGCCAATCACGCCACGCTGCGTCTGTTTTAAAATAAAGTTCAGGATAATCCATTTAAACTATAGTTTAGTGGAATACACTAAGAAGTTCTCATCAATTTTTATAGCATTACTTTCAATCTTCATAGTTTGCCAATCTGCTTTTGGAAATAACCATTTTTTAGTTCCATCAACTTCAATTAATATTGGCATATCAAAATTTTCAATAATTTCTGTGTAGCGGTATTTAAGTTTGTTGTCTGTTATTTCATATTCTAAAGTCGGAATGCGAATATCTCTTAAATACTGATTAAAAAATTCAGTTAAATCAATACCAGATTCTATGCTTAAATAATCTTCAATTTGCTTGGTGGTGACAGTTTGATGATAGAAGGTTTTATTCAATCCACGTAATATCATTCGCCATTTTTCATCATCTTCAATAAGTTGTCTTAAGGTGTGAAGCATGTATGCACCTTTGTTGTACATGTCACCTGATCCTTCTTTATTTACATTATAATATCCAATTACTGGTCTGTCGTTTTTAATGTTTTTTCCCTTACCAACAGCGTATTCATCGCCAGCTTTTTTACTGTAATGATACTCTAGATATAAGCTTTCTATATAGGCTGTAAATCCTTCGTGAATCCACATATCTGCAATGTCTTTATAAGTAATATTGTTGGCAAACCATTCGTGTCCAGCTTCATGAATAA
>CALGIH010000183.1 GCA_937916035.1 uncultured Lacinutrix sp. | reverse complement strand
TTTAATTTTTATTCTCTTTTCTTCAAAAATTGCTTTGGCAAAATCATACCAACTTGCTTTACCTTCATTACTATAGTGATAGATTCCAAAATTTTTATTTTTTGACACTATAAATTCAAGAATAACCTTAGCTAAATCTGAAGCGTAGGTTGGAGTTCCTATTTGGTCATTAACCACACTGATTTCTGCTTTTTCTTTCGATGTTTTAATCATTGTTTTCATGAAGTTATTGCCATATTCAGAATATAGCCATGAAGTTCTTATGATAAAATAGTGTTCGAGAGAATTAATAATTTCATGCTCGCCTTTTAACTTGGTTAACCCATAAATATTTTTTGGATTAGTTATATCGGTTTCTTTATAGGGCTTCGTTGTTATTCCATCAAATACAAAATCAGTAGATATATGAATTAATATCGTCTTGTTTTTTTGACATACAACTGCTAAATTTTTTACCCCTGTTACGTTTATATTCGTTGCATTTTGTTCATCATTTTCAGCTTTATCTACAGCTGTATAAGCAGCACAATTAATGCACCAATCAACCTTGGTTTTAATAAAAAAATTAGTGCTTTGATCTAAATTTGTAACGTCCAATTCTGAAGTGTTTGTGTATATAAAATCGAATTCTGGAAAACTAGATTCTAAATCTCTAATACAACTTGCCAATTGCCCATTTGCTCCTGTAACTAAAACTTTGGGTTTCATGGAAGGAGGTTTTTAAATTTTGGTAATTCTTTATCCTTTTCAGATAAAATAAGCTCTGAATTGTCTAACTTCCAGTCTATATTTAAAGTTTTGTCGTTGTAAATAATACCGCTTTCTGCGCTTTTATTGTAATAATTATCGCACATATAGTTTATGATGGTGTTGTTTTCCAAAGCTACAAATCCATGAGCAAATCCACGAGGAATAAATAATTGTTGATGCTTTTTATCGTCTAAAACGATAGAGAAATATTGTCTATATGTTTTTGATTCTTTTCTCAGATCAACGCAAACATCGAGAACACTTCCTTTAATGGTTCGTACTAGTTTTGCTTGTTTATATTCACCTGTTTGAAAATGTAAACCTCTTAACACACCTTTTGAAGATAGCGATTGGTTGTCTTGCACAAAATCAACGAAAACACCTGTTAAAGATTTAAACGTAGCTATATTAAAGCTTTCAAAAAAATAGCCTCGACTGTCTTCGAATACCTTCGGTGTGAAAATAAAACAGCCTTTTAGGTATGTTTCTTCAGCTTCCATATTTATTGCAATTGCTGAAGATACTCGCCATAACCACTTTTAAGTAATGGTTTTGCCAAATTATCAAGTTGTACCTTATTAATAAAGCCCATTTTATAGGCCATTTCTTCAATGCATCCAATTTTTTGTCCTTGTCGTTCTTCTATAACTTGAACAAACTGTGACGCTTGCATTAGGGAATTGAAGGTTCCAGTGTCTAGCCAAGCAGTTCCTTTATCCAGGATTTGAACACTTAAAATTCCTTTTTCTAGGTACACTTTGTTCACATCTGTAATCTCTAATTCTCCTCGTGAACTTGGTTTAATATTTTTAGTGATTTCAACTACCGAATTATTATAAAAGTAAATGCCTGGTACTGCGTAATTAGATTTTGGTTTGGTTGGCTTTTCTTCAATGGAAATTGCTTTGTTCTTGTTATCAAACTCAACAACACCATAGCGTTTAGGGTCTTGAACATGGTAAGCAAAAATAATGCCTCCTTCAGGGTTATTAATTTCTCTTAGTGTTTGTTCTAAGCCTGAACCATAAAAAATGTTATCTCCTAAAATCAATGCCACTTTTTCTTTTCCAATAAACTTTTCTCCAATTAAAAATGCTTCTGCCAATCCATTAGGGTTTTCTTGAACAGCATATTCAAAAACACAACCATATTCGCCACCATTTCCTAAAAGTTCTTTAAACTTTTCTGTATCTTTTGGTGTGGATATTATTAATATCTCCCTAATACCTGCAGACATCAATGTTGATAAAGGGTAATATATCATCGGTTTATCATAAATTGGCATTAATTGCTTACTCACCACTTTAGTAAGTGGATACAATCTTGTGCCTGAGCCTCCAGCTAAAATAATTCCCTTCATTTACGATGTATATTTTTTAAGATACCAATTTACGGTTTTTTTTATTCCTGTTTCAAAATTTTCATGAGCTTTCCAACCTAGTTCTGATTCTATTTTTGAAGCATCAATAGCATACCTAAAATCATGTCCTGGTCTATCCTTTACAAAAGAAATTTGATTCTTGTAAGATTCTTTTTTAGGTTTTAACACATTCAAAATTTCACAAATTTTAATTGCAATTTGCAAATTACTTCGTTCGTTGTTTCCGCCAATATTATATGTGTCTCCTGACTTCCCTTTTTGAAAAGCTAAGTCAATTCCGTTGCAATGATCTTCAACATATAACCAATCGCGAACATTTTTACCATTTCCATAAATGGGTATTTTTTCTCCTGATAAAGCTTTTTTGATAATGGTTGGAATTAACTTTTCGTCATGCTGTTTTGGTCCGTAATTGTTTGAGCAATTTGTGGTTACCACATTCATCCCATACGTATGAAAATAACTCCGAACCAAAAAATCTGATGATGCTTTAGAGGCACTATAAGGGCTATTGGGAGCATAAGGCGTGTTTTCTTTAAAGAGTCCTGTTTTTCCTAAGCTACCATAAACCTCGTCTGTCGATATGTGTAAAAATCTATTGTTTTTACAATTTGTTTTTGCTTGATGTGGCTGTTCCATCCAATTTGATTTTGCAACATCCAATAAATTGAATGTTCCTAAAATATTGGTGTTAATAAACTCATTGGGTTTGTTAATTGAGTTGTCAACATGAGACTCTGCTGCGAAATGAATGACACCATCAAACTTATAAGTATTGAATAATTTCTCTATTAGTTTTCTATCACAAATATCTCCTTTTATAAAGGTATAACTGCTATTATTAGATGCCTCCTCTAAATTAAAAAGCTCACCTGCATAAGTGAGCTTGTCTAAATTTACTATTTGAATATTTTGATCTTTGCTTAAAAAGTATGGAATAAAGTTAGAGCCTATAAAACCAGCTCCTCCAGTTATTAAAATAGTCATAAAATCTGTATTATGTTCCTTGATAATTTTTTACAAAAGTTCCTAACCTAATAAAAATAAATGCCAAGAACGTTATTCCTATAAATAATGCAGGATATATAAATTTATTTTTTTTATACCATTCTTGTATATCGTATCCGGTTTCGGGAAAGTCTGATAACACAGAAAGAATATTATCATTTAGTGCCTTGGCCTCTGTTATCTCTCTTATTTTGAAATCAAAAATAAGCTTCTCTTTGATTAGTTCAGCTTCATTAATTAATAACTCACTTTGCTGTGCATTGCCTAGATATAAGTTCGTCCCAGATCCAGGAATAGGCTCTTTTTCAGATTCTCTTTGACGAATTTCAAGGTATTTTTCTACTAAATCATCAACCTCTTTACCTTGATTAGTCAAAATTTCAATTTCCCTATCAAAATTCTTTTGATTAACCTCTAAAACGTTATTTAGATATTTATTTGCTGAAATTGCCTTGACAAATTTTTCTCTTAATCTTGGGAAGATTGTTTTATCTGTTGATGCAACACCTATCCTATGGGTTTTGTAATTATAAGCGCTCAATTGTTTAATGTAATCATTATATG
>CALGIH010000182.1 GCA_937916035.1 uncultured Lacinutrix sp. | reverse complement strand
TTGCCAGCTTTGTTTTATATGGGTTTAAATACTTATATTTTTTCATCGTCAATTAATTAACCTACGAATTATGCGAACAATTGTGTTTAATTAAATGAAAACCGATAAAGAAAAGATATCAATATTTTGGTTTAGGAGAGATTTACGTCTTTCAGATAACCACGCCTTGCTCACAGCACTGAAAAGCTCTATTACGGTGTTACCTATATTTATTTTTGATAAAGAAATTCTGGAATCACTTCCAAGAGATGATGCTCGAGTCACCTTTATTCATGAGACTATAAGTAAGATAAACAGTTATTTAAAACAAAATTTTAATAGCTCAATTGCAACTTATTATGGTAGACCATTAGACGTTTTTAAAGAGTTAATTGCTAACTACTCTATTAATACAGTTTTTACAAATCATGATTATGAATCTTATGCTTTAAAACGCGACAAAGATGTTGATGTGTTTTTAAAGACTAAGAGTATTGATTTTAAAAGCTTTAAAGACCACGTTATTTTTGAAACTAATGAGATTGTTAAAGATGACGGTACACCTTATAAAGTATATACACCATTTTCTAAAAAATGGATCCAAGCACTAAAAAGCTATCCAATAAAAAATTACAATTCAGAAGGTCATTTATCGCAGTTATATAAAAACTCAATTTTGCCATTTTTAAGCTTAAGCGATATTGGTTTTGAAAGATCAAATCAAATAATTGAAGCTTTTAATACTTCAGAATCCATAATAAACCAATACGAAGCAACAAGAAATTTTCCAGCTATTGAAGGCACTTCGAAGCTTGGGCCTCATTTACGCTTTGGAACAGTTAGTATTCGAGAAATGGTTCAAAAAGCTTTAAAAAGTGAAAATATTACATTTTTAAAAGAATTGATTTGGAGAGAGTTTTTCATTCAAACTCTTTGGCATTTCCCTCATACAATTACAAAAAGTTTTAAACCGCAATACGATGCCATTAAATGGCGAAGTAACGAAGACGAGTTTAAAGCTTGGCGTGAAGGCAAAACCGGCTACCCAATGGTGGATGCTGGAATGAGAGAACTGAATGAAACAGGATTTATGCACAATCGCGTACGCATGCTGGTTGGTAGTTTTCTATGCAAACACTTATTGATCGATTGGAGATTGGGTGAGGCTTACTTTGCTGAAAAATTACATGATTATGAAATGGCAAGTAATATTGGTAATTGGCAATGGGTTGCTGGCTGTGGTGTTGATGCATCTCCCTACTTTAGAATTTTCAACCCTACAACACAAATTCAGAAATTCGATAAAGATTTAAACTACATTAAAAAATGGGTACCTGAATTTCAAGAACTCACCTATCCTTTGCCAATTGTTGATCATAAATTCGCTAGAGAACGTTGTCTTAAAACTTATAAAGAAGCGTTAAATAACATCTACGAATTATAAGATGATTAATGGCTTTTACAAAAGTGCCATTATGACAGTTATGAGATTTGTAGTTGATTTTTACATTAAAGAACGAATAATCGCTGAGTAACAGTATT
>CALGIH010000181.1 GCA_937916035.1 uncultured Lacinutrix sp. | reverse complement strand
ATTCTCGCTGTATCTGAGTAATAGCGATCACCAATAAAATCAGGTACTGTAAACTTTCCAAACTTCCGCAGATATGGAGCTAAGAGTAAAGCAAGCAACACGTAACCACCTGTCCAACCCATTAAATAAACAGCACCATCATAACCTGCAAAAGAGATGATTCCTGCCATCCCTAAAAAAGATGCAGCACTCATCCAATCGGCAGCTGTTGCCATTCCGTTTGCCCAAGGTGAAACTCCACTTCCAGCAACGTAAAATTCTTTTGTAGAACTGGCTCTAGACCAAATGGCAATACCAATATAAATAGCGAAGGTAACTCCGACTAAAATGTACGTCCAGTTTTGAACACTCATAGCTTCTATGAGTAATAGTTTATTCATCATAGCCATATTTTTTATCCAGTTTATTCATTAAGCGTACATAAACAAAAATGAGAATGACAAACACATAAATAGATCCTTGTTGTGCAAACCAAAAACCTAATTTAAACCCTCCAACGCGGATGGTATTTAGAGCATCTTTAAAGATGATTCCTGCGCCATAGGAGACTATGAACCAAATCAATAGAAGTATGATTACGTACTTTATGTTTTCTTTCCAATATGCTTTTGCTTTCTCTTCAGTTGTCATGCTTTTCCTTCTTTAAGTCGTTGTCTGTATGCTGCAAATTCTTTTGCTACTTTGGGTGCTAATATAATGGTTGCTGTCATTGTAGGGATTGCCATTAAAGCAAATACTCCATCAATGAGATTAATCATCGCACTTAAAGAGGTTGTAGCACCTAAAATAATACTAGTAATATAAATGTAATTGTAGTAGTGTTTTTTATCTGCTCCAATTAAGAACGACATGCATTTACTACCATAATAAGAATATGAAAACAGCGAAGAAATACTAAACACTGCAATACATACTAAGAGTAAATATTTACCATAAACAGGCATGGCTTCGCTAAAAGCTGAAGCGGTTAAACTCACGCCATTATCAGAAGTTGTTTCCCAAACACCAGTAACTAAGATTGCCAATGCTGTCAATGTACAAATAAGCAACGTATCAATGGCTGGACCTAGCATAGCGACTAGACCTTCACGAACAGGTTCATTTGTTTTTGCAGCGCCATGTGCTAAAGGTGCTGTACCAATACCAGCTTCGTTTGAAAAGGCACCACGTTTAATTCCGAGTAAAATCAGCCCTCCAACAAGGCCTCCAAAAAAGGCATCGCCTTTAAAATTTCCAGCCGCAAAGGCATCTGTAAAGATCATGGCGAAATACTTCGGCACGACATCTATATTCACAACGAGTATGATAACCACAGACACAAAATAAAGTAATACCATAGAAGGCACCATTTTAGATGCTGTTCTACTAATACGTCCTAAACCACCCAAAATTACAATGGCAGTAATTCCTACTAAAACCAAGCCTACTATTAAATTGGATGTAAACCCAACCTCAACACCATTTGGAGCCAATAAAATATCGTTGATAGCTTGCGTTAATTGATTCACGTTAAACACAGGCAAAGCACCTATCAGACCACAGACACTAAACATGACTGCCAAAGGTTTCCATGATTTACCAAGACCTTCCATGATAAAATACATAGGACCTCCTTGCAACTCACCTGCACTGTCTTTACCTCTATACATAATAGCCAAGGTGCACGTAAAGAACTTGGTGGACATACCTACTATAGCACTTACCCACATCCAGAAGACCGCTCCAGGACCACCAATAGAAATAGCTACTGCGACTCCTGCAATATTTCCCATCCCAATAGTGGAAGATAAAGCCGTAGTTAAAGCTTGGAAATGAGTGATTTCACCTGGATCGTCAGGGTCATCATACTTACCACGCAACACTTGAATGGCATGACCAATAAAACGAAACGGTAAAAAATGCGAGAGTACTAAAAGGTATAATCCGCCTCCAATGAGCAATATTAGCAAAGGCAATCCCCAAACTGCGCTAGAAAATGCTGCAGTTAATTGGTTGAGTTGTTCCATAGTTATTTAGTTAGTTGAGGTTATAAATGTAATAAAGATGAATGAAACAATGTAGGATGTTGATAATTTCTTATGTTTTGAAGATTTATTAGATTGATTAATACAATATTATATCCTAACTTTATATTTTGAAAAAGACCATTCCATAAGAACCTAAATAATAAAAAACATGAAAGTATTGCTTTCTTCTCTCATCCTAATAATCAGCTTAAGTTCCTACAGTCAAGAATCCATGCGCAGATGGCGTAAAATGAATCAGGTAAGAAGCGATAAATTCGACTTGGTTTTACCAGAAGCCATGAGAGAAAACAACATTGATATGTGGATTGTGACGAATCGTGAAGGTAATTTTGATCCGTTATATGCTGATATGGGCGAAGGTTATGTAGGTTCAACAGGCTATTATATTTTTACTGATAAAGGTGGTGATCGCATTGAACGCGCTGTTTTAGGGATCAGTGGCTATCTTTTAGAAGAAGGAGGCACCTACGACTATTTTGGATCGGCAGATGAACTCAAAGATTTTGTAACCACTCACAACCCAAAAAAGATTGGTCTTAACATCTCCAAACATATGGGAGGTGCAGATGGACTAACTCACTCCGCTTATTTAGAGTTAGCAGGAGTTCTCGGAAAGACATATGAAGCACGATTTGTCTCAGCTGAAAAGCTGGTTTCAGATTTCAGATCCAGACGTGTTGCTAGTGAAATCGCTATTTATGGTGAAGCAGGAGAATTGTCATATACCATAGCAGAACGCGCGCTTTCTAACGAAATAATTACTCCTGGAGTTACCACTCTTGAGGATGTGGCATGGTGGATGAAAGAACAGCAATTCAAACATAATTTAGGGTCGTCTTTTGGGATGCCTTCAGTTTATATAACAGGACCTGATGGTGTAGAAGCAACGTCTTCCGATCGCATTATTCAAAGAGGTGATGTACTCATGATTGATTGGGGTGTTGGGCTGATGAATATGTATACTGACATGAAACGGATTGCTTATGTACTTAAGGAAGGAGAAATTGGAGTTCCTCTAGGCATACAAAATGCTTTTGAACAAGGCGTTAAAGTAAGAGACATTATTAAAAAGACCATAAAACCTGGCGTTACTGCTCAAAAGGCCGAGGATGCTGTTTATGCAGCATTGACGAAAGCTGGCTTTCATAAAATGCAAGGCTTTAATAAAAACACAGATAGTGAACAAACTGATGTGATTATTGGTTGCCACTCCGTTGGTAATTGGGGACATGGCATAGGTCCATCCATTGCATTTTTTAATCCTGTACGATTAGGCTATGTATTAAAACCAACCAATCTTATTTCTATTGAACTTTTCGCTTACACGAAAGTTCCAGAATGGGGAGGTAAAAAATTAAGAGTCCCGTTGGAGGATGATGCTGTCATCACCGAAAGAGGCATAGAATGGTTGTATCCCGTAAACCCTCGTGTATTAGTGATTAAGTAGATGGGTTTGATACAGAAGACGATTTATCGCATTCTTTAGAGTTGTGTTTAGCTTTTAATCCGGAAGCTAAAGCGAGTAAACCTAAAAAGAAAAGCTAGTTTCAATTATTATGTACGTAGTTCTACGTATTGATTTTAAAGAAAAAAACCACTAACTTCGTTTAACGTCTAATATAAGTCATTAAAACGACGCATATCATTTAAGTTAAACGAAATGCTAAAATTCTATTAAGGAAGATTTACTTTAAATATGCCAAAACATGAGCCTCAATACGCTCTTGAATATTAGCAACATTAGCTTTTACAAAAGTTTCCCCAGTAATGTTTTCATACAACTCAATATAACGTTCCGAAACAGTTTCGATATACTCATCAGACATTTCTGGAACGGTTTGCCATTCTAATCCTTGAAAATTGTTAGCGATGAGCCATTGACGCACAAACTCCTTAGATAATTGTTTTTGAGTTTCTCCTTTATCTTGGCGTTCTTGATAACCATCAGCATAAAAATAACGTGATGAATCTGGCGTGTGAATTTCGTCAATCAAAACAATTTCACCTTCCTTGGTTTTGCCGAATTCATACTTTGTATCTACAAGAATTAATCCTCTAGAAGCTGCAATTTCAGAACCACGTTGAAATAATTTTCTGGTGTAATCTTCCAATACCAAATAATCTGCTTCACTAACAATACCTCTTTTAATAATAGCTGAACGAGAAATATCTTCGTCATGGTCTCCCATTTCTGCTTTGGTTGCTGGTGTGATGATTGGCTCTGGAAACTTATCGTTTTCTTTCATACCTTCAGGCATAGACACACCACAAAGCATGCGCTTTCCAGCTTTATATTCACGCGCTGCATGACCAGACATATAACCTCTAATGACCATCTCAACCTTAAAAGGCTCACATAAATGACCAACTGCTACATTAGGATCTGGAGTAGCAACCAACCAATTTGGCACTAAGTCTTCAGTAGCTTTCATCATTTTAGTGGCTATCTGATTTAGTATTTGTCCTTTGTAAGGGATTCCCTTTGGCATCACTACATCAAATGCACTTAAACGGTCTGTAGCCACCATAACCAATAGGTCATCATTAATATTATAAACTTCTCTAACCTTCCCTTTATAAACGCTTTTTTGGTTTGGGAAATTGAAATTGGTATCTGTTATGGTATTGTTACTCATGTTTATTTGTTGATTCATTTATTCGTCATTACGAGGAGCTTTTTTTAGCGACGTGGTAATCTTTTCCTCTTTAAGAGATTGCCACACCACACAAAAAAGTGTGATTCTCAATGACCTTTGCATTTATGTCTAGCCCAGATTGAAGCATTTGTTGAAGCTCTTTTTGTGTTGTTGCACTTATGCAATACAAAAAAGCGACTGCCGAAAGCTGGAAATAGCTTCTAAACATTTTTATTTTATTAATACACTTTGATAAACTCAGTACAGGCGCGCTCAGTGTGATATTTAGTTTCCGTTTTAACTGTAATACTTTGCAACTGGATACTGCCAACTGATATTAATCTCTATTCTCAATATTTTTATAAGCTGAGATCACTTTCTTAACTAATCTATGACGAATCACATCTTTATCATCTAAGAAAATCATGCCAATGCCTTCAATATCTTTTAAGACTAGTAAGGCTTCTTTAAGGCCAGAAATAGTTCGTCTTGGCAAATCAATTTGTCCGGGATCACCAGTTAGCAAAAACTTGGCGTTTTTCCCCATTCTGGTTAAAAACATTTTCATTTGTGCATGTGTTGTGTTTTGTCCTTCATCTAAAATCACAAAGGCATGATCCAATGTTCGTCCGCGCATAAACGCTAAAGGTGCA
>CALGIH010000180.1 GCA_937916035.1 uncultured Lacinutrix sp. | reverse complement strand
TCCAGCCTCTCCAAGTTCTTATGATTTTCGATTTGCTATTCATTTTATTTACTGTTCTATCTCTTTGATTTTTTTATTCAAAAGCATCAAATGCCACATCTGAAAAATACTTGTACCTACAAGACTAAAAACAAGAATAGGATTACCAAAGCGTAAATGTAATATTTGCCTTATCGCTCCAACAATGACTAATATTGAAGTTATCCCATAAATTAATTTTTTGTGTCTCATGCTATTATTTGCTTTTTAAGTTAATCAATCACCAAATGCTCAATAAAGAATTCCATCATTCTATCCGTGTTCATCGCTGTGTGCCCTTTATCTGGTCCAATTTGTACTTCAAAACTTTTGCCAGCATCTTGTAATGCTTTAATAAGTTGTAAGGAGTTTGATGGATGTACATTGTTATCGCTGGTTCCAAAGTAAATCATCAGTTCACCTTGTAAGTCTTTAGCATAGCTCATTAAACTTGCAGCATCATAACCAGCTTTATTGTTAGTAATGAGGTTCATAAAGCGTTCTGTGTAAATGGTATCATAATTTCTCCAATCGGTTACCGCAGAGTTTGCTACAGCTGCATGATACACCTCTGGAAAACGCATCAAGCTTGTTGCAGCAGTGGTGCCTCCATACGAAGTTCCATACACACCGACTTTGTCTTTATCAAAATATGGACGATTGTATAAAGACTTGATGCCTTCAGCGAAATCATCCATTTCTACAATGCTTAATTTACCATAAAGTTGATCTAATAGTTCTTTTCCGCGACCTCTTACATTTCTACCATCAATATTGGCAACTAAAAATCCGTATTCAGTTAATGTACTTGGAAGAGTGAAGTTTTCTCTAAACGCATTGGTTGCAGGACCTCCATAATTTGCTAGGAGCAGAGGATATTTTTTGTTTGGGTCAAAATTAGAAGGAAAATGAAGCATGCCGTGTAATTCTGTGACACCATCAGCAGATATAAAGGTAAATACTTCCACCTTTTTTAAACCTAATGAATTGAACTCACTCATATCGCTTTTTGCAATTTCAGCCTTGATTTTTCCTTTAGCATCTACAAGGTTTGCAAAAGGGGCAATGTTATGAGTTTGAGATTCGTCAACAAAATACTTACCATTAGGTGAAATAGTCACACTGTGATTGTAAGCAGGATCCGTTAATCGAACATCTTTCGTGCCATCAAAATTCACACGATGCAATTGCATTTTCATGTGGTTATCGCCACTTCTAGCTTCGTAATAAAGTTGTTTCTTTTTTTCGTCAACCTTTAAAATTATTGACACTTCAAACTTGTGATTGGAAATAGCATTTACTAAGGTTCCATCAAAATTATACAAATAATAGTTATTAAAACCACTTCGTTCAGAAGCCCAAATAAAATGCTGACCATCGTCTAATACATGGATTGCAGGTGTGTTCACAGTAAAACTAGGTAACCATTCTTCACGAACAACAGTTCTTGTTTTTCCTGTGTTTGGATCAGCAGCTTTATATTCCATAATATCCTGCTTTCTATTCGTAGTATGAAATAAGAATTCTTTTCCATTTGGAGTCCAATCCATTCCATATAAATACGTTCCAAGCAAGCCATCATCGAAAGCATTACCATTTCTTGTGTCTAGTAAAGTGGTTTTCTTTGTTTCTAAATCATATACCATCACATCAACTGGTAAATTATCAGCACCAACTTTTGGATATGCTTCAATCTCTACAGAGTCTTGAATTTTTACCTGGTCATATAAAACATAATACATTTCAGCATCCTTTTCTTCAAATCTGTAGAAGGCTATTTTTTTACTATCTGGAGACCACCACATGGCTGTATTTTGTCCTAATTCTTCGCCATAAACCCAAGTGGCGATACCATATTTCTTCTGGGTTTCTTCATTGCCATCAGTCGTTATTGCAATTTCATTACTTCCATCAGGATTACTGATGTACATGTTTCTATCTTGAGTGTACGCTTTTAATTTTCCGTCAGGAGAATCTGCAGATGTATATTGTCTTCCTCTTTGCGGACGATTTCCAAAGCGCCTTCCTCCACTTGATTGTATGACATCTTCAACTTCAATCGTTTTTCCTGTTTTAACAGAATATTGTAAGCGTTTAGCATCTTGATTATATTCAAAAGCAGAACCATCTTCATTCCAAGTATAAGATCTTGGCGTCATTTTCACGGAGCCTCTTATTTTTGGAGATACCTCAGTATAACGCTAATAACCTGGCATTTTCTTTAATTTGTCTTGTGCAAATGTGGTGCTAACACTAACTATAAAGACAACAATTGTAAGTGTTTTAAAGGCTTGTTTGAATCTAGAAATTGTATTCATTTTAATGGATTTTTATTGAAGTTATAAAACTACATTTTTAATATGAGTTCATCAAGTTTTCATAATTAATCTGCAAAAGAAATCAATCTCAGCTTATTTTATTTTGAAACTAAATCCGTTGATTTATTTTAAATTTGTTAAAAGTTTAATCATTCTTTAATCTCTTAGTTCATTTTCCTATCTTTAAATCGATTATTTAACCAACCAATTTTTAACACATAATGAAAAAGCGAGCGATTATTCTATTCACTGCTCTTGCTTGTTCTTTTGTATGCATTTCTGCACTACAAGCACAAGAAGATATTTTAGAAAAACTTAATGAAATAGCTATTGTTGACCAAAAGGTCATGATGCCAATGCGTGATGGCATCAGGCTGGCGACAGATATTTATAGACCCAAAGCAGATGGGAAATATCCAATAATTTTTTCAAGAACGCCTTATAATTTTAATTCTTGGGGAGATGGCGAACAACGTACACTTAATGCACAACGTGCTTATGAATACATCAAGCAAGGATATGCTTATGTGGTTCAAAACGAACGAGGACGTTATTATTCTGAAGGCGAATGGGATATTCTTGGTGTACCACTTACTGATGGTTATGACTCTTTTGAGTGGATGAAAAACCAAACTTGGTCTAATGGCAAAATTGGAACACTAGGATGTTCTTCAACCGCAGAATGGCAAATGGCAGTTTCGGCATTAGATCATCCCTCACATGCTGCAATGGTGCCACAAGGATTTGGCGCAGGTGTTGGTCGAGTTGGAAGTATTAACGAACAAGGAAATTGGTATCGTGGAGGTGCTGAGCAGATGTTGTTCTTTTCATGGCTTTATGGCGTGGAACATGATAAATTCAAGCCAAGAATTCCTGAAGGAGCAACACAAGAAGATCTTATCAGAATTTCTAGATTCTATGATTTAGCGCCAGAAAATCCGCCAATTGATATGGCTGAAGCTTTGAACCATTTACCAATTCAAGACATATTAAAAAACGTGAATGGAAAACATGAAATCTTTGATAAAATGATTCGTCGTAAGCCAAATGATCCAGATTGGTTTAAAGGAGGTATTTACCATGATGATAAAGATATTGGAACGCCTAGTTTTTGGTTTGCCTCTTGGTATGATGTGTCTATTACACCAAATTTAGCTCTTTTTAATCATGCGAGAAATAATTCAAAGGATGCATTTATTAGAGATAATCAATACTTAGTCATTGCTCCAACTTTGCACTGTTCTTATACCAGAGCTACAGAAAACACCATTGTTGGTGAGCGAAGTGTTGGAGATGCACGTTTAAATTATGACGATCAAATAACAAAGTGGTTTGATCTTTGGTTAAAAGGAGAACAAAACGATTTTAAAGAAA